>NZ_LPDI01000083.1:0-168885 GCF_001528895.1 Burkholderia sp. MSMB1078WGS
GCCGCAATCTTTGCCAGCGAGCCGCCGAATTTGCCGACCGCGGTCCGCGCGGCCGATACGATCACTACATCCGTCATGTTCAATCCCTGCGTTGAAATCAGTTCGTCGTTCTGACGCCGGCACGAGGCGGCTGCACGTGGCGATGGCGTGCGCCGGGCCATCCGGCGCGAGCGCGGCCGCATGCCGCCGCATGGCGGGCAGCATCCGTTCGCACCGGCGGCACGGCACACCGCGGCACGGGCAACCGTGCACGGTCGTCTTGCGGCGCACCGGGCGTTCGCCGGACCCCGCGTGGCACACGCGGCGTCCGGCGTCATCCGGCGCCGGTCAATCGTGTCGCGCCTGCGCGCGACACGCACTCACGCGGTTACGCTGCCGATTCGCGCGCAGCCGCTGCGTCCTTGCGGGCGGCGGCCGCCGTCTGCTTGGCGCCGCGCGTGGCCGTTTCGCTGACCGCATCGAAGCCGCTCTGCGCCGCTTCGAGCGCCTGACCCGTCGCCGCACGCACGGAGTCGGCCGCGGCGCTCGCCGCGGACAGCGCCGAATTCAGCGCGGCTACTACCGGCGCCGAGCCGGCCGGCGCATGCTTCGACAGTTCGCCGAGCACGTCCTTCAGACGCTTGTCGTTCTGCTCGTACTGCGCCTGCGCGACCTTCGCCCATTCGGACTGGGTCGACACCGCGATGTCGAACAGATGGCGGCCGTACGACACGACCTTGCCGGCCGCTTCCTGCGGCGCGGCAACCTGCTGCGCGAAGCCTGCGGCCGGGTTGTTGCCGTTGAACGCGTTCTTCAGCTTGTCCTCGTATTCCTCGAGCGCCGTCCTGGCCGCCTGCAGGTTGAGTTCGACGACGGCCTCGAAACCGTGGATCGCCGGACGGGCGATCGCGAACCAGGCGGCGATACCGGATTGATAATCGGCGGCGAGTTTTTCGGGGGCAAATACGGACATCGGGCACGCTCCTGTTAGCAATGCGAGAGACGACTTGAGAAAAAATGGAAGCTTGATCGACACCCGCTTCCTTATTGACAACCCGTCACCCATTTGGGCGCAGGCAGTTGAAGGAAGCCATTCTAGAGCGATTAATTGTCAATTAAGTGGCATTAATGATAGGTATAAACCCTTATTACCCTTTAGAGCGACCGCCGAAGCTTGCGGGGCGCCAACCTCGCAACCCTGATCTCACCTGCTCCGACCCGCAATGCATTTTTACCTTTTGCAGCATAGCGTAACCTGGTGTCGCGCAATATTTACCAATTCATTATTCTGCTTATTAGAAAACCGGCCCTCTTTGGAAATCAAAAACCATCTGTGAAATCGTTTTTCTGGATTTTCCATGAAATCGTTTTCGGCCTTATTAATAACGAATTCAATAATCGGACGAATTACGGGACGCGATAAAAAAAGGCCGCTTGAAGCGGCCCCGGTCGACGCGGTCGGGCGCGGGATCAGCCGGCCAGTTCGCGATGCAGCGCGCGAAACTCCTGCGCGAGCTTGTGCGTCGGCTCGAGATGGATCACCGGCGTCGACTGCTGATGCGATTCGCGGATCTTCACCGACGCGGACAACCGCGACGCGAGTACCGGCAACCCTTCGTCGACGAGTTCGTCGACCAGCCGTTGCGGCAGGCTCGCGCGCGGCTGGAACTGGTTGATGACGATCCCTTCCACCTCGAGCGCCGCGTTGTGGTCCTGCTGGATTTCCTTCACGTTCTCGAGCAGCGTGTACAGCGCGCGGCGCGAGAAATCGTCGCAGTCGAACGGGATCAGGCAGCGTTCGACCGCGATCAGCGCCGAGCGCGTATAGAAATTCAGCGCGGGCGGCGTGTCGATGTATACGGCGTCGTACATGTCGAGCTCGTTCAGCGCATCGCGCAACTTGTAGATCTTGTAGCGCGATTCGAGCTTGCCGTGCAGCGTGTCGAGATCCGGATGCGCAGGCATCACGTCGAGCCCGTCGAACGGGGTCGCGTGGATGAACGACGCGATGTCCACCGGACGGAAGTTGAAGGTCAGCGCGGTTTCGAAGAAGCCGGCGACGCCCGGTTGCGCGTCGGCCGCGGCGTCGCCGAGCAGGTAGCGCGTCGAGTTCGCCTGAGCATCGAGATCGATGACGAGCGTGCGCAATCCTTCGCTCGCACTGATCGCTGCCAGGTTGCAGACGATCGTCGACTTGCCCACGCCGCCCTTCTGGTTGAATACGACCCGCCGCATGGTGTCCCCTCGATCGAAACGTCGAAACGGCCAGCTTAGCCGGTCAATCATGGCGGCGGCGTGACGCGGGTCGAATTGGGCGCGACTTGTGCGGCAGCCGTTACCTGCGCGGCACCACGCCCGATACGTACCGGCTGCCGGGCACGCTCCACCGCCACGGCAGATCCTGGCCGACGCGAATGCCGATGCGCGGCCCGCCCGCCAGATCGGCGGGCGGCGCCATCCCGTCGTCGACGATCGCGAACCCTTCATGCGCGCCGACCAGGTCGACGCCATCCTGCGCGCCGCCGATCCCCATCGCCTGCGTCAACCGCGCCGGCCCGCGGCACAGGTCGCGATCGCGCGTCCGCGGCGGTCGCGCCGCACGCATCCGCTCGAGCCCGTGCAGCGGCTCCAGCGCGCGGATCAGCACGCCCGTTCCCGCGCCGTCCGGGCCGCACACGCAGTTGCAGCACCAGTGCATGCCGTACGTGAAATAAACGTAGAGGTGCCCGGGCGGCCCGAACATCGTCTCATTGCGCGGCGTCTTGCCGCGATAGGTGTGCGCGGCCGGATCGAGCGCGCCCGCATACGCTTCCACTTCGACGATGCGGCCGGCCCGGCCGTCCGCGGCCGCGAGGATCTTGTTGAGCAGCTGCGGCGCCACCTCGGTGGCCATGCGGTTGAAGAATGCGCGCGACACGATGGTGCCGGGCCATGGAGCCGCGGTCTTACTGCGTCGCATCGTGCTTCTCCGTCATCGCCGCGAGACGAAGCTCACGATACGCATCGACCAGATCGTCGAGCGCGAATGCGAGGTTTCTCCCGCTGGGGTTGGGCAGCACCCACACCCGCGCTTGCCGGATGCGCGATGGCTGCGATCCCCACGCGACTTCGCGCTGCCCCGACAGCGCCGAATACGCCGCCTTGCCGAGAAACGCGACGAAGCGCGGCGCATGCTGCGCGACCTTGTGTTCGAACGCGGCGGCCGCGGCCATGAATTCCGCGCGCGAAAGCTGATCGGCACGCGCGGTCGGTCGCGGCACCACGGCCGTCAGCCCGCAGCCGTAACGGAGTATCGCGCGATCGTCCTGCGGCGCAATTTCCGTCGGTGTGAAGCCTGCGAGATGGATCACGCGCCAGAAGCGGTTGTTTCTTCCCGCGAAGTGATGGCCGGTCGCGGCCGCGATCAGGCCGGGATTGATCCCGCAGAACAGGACGTCGAGACGGGGAGCGATGAGGTCGGGAAGTGCGTCAGCCACGTTTCATCCCGAGCGCGGCGGGCAGGCGCGACGTAAACGAAGCAAGGCCCGAAAACCCGGGCCAAGCGACTGGCTTGACTCGGACATTCGGGCCCATCGTGATGCGGGGGTGCGACTTGCGATCAGAACGGTTATACACACTAAAAATCGTTGGTAGGCCCCAGATGTGGCCGAGTGAATGGGTTTCAGCGGTCCGTAATACGTCGGAATGTTGGTAATTCCATGCCCCCCCTTTTTTGGGGCGAAAACCTGTCTCACCGTGCAAAGTTGTGGGTAGAGGCTTTGACGATGTCCAAGAGTAGACATTAAGCAAGAACGTGTCGGTTTTGCATTGCTGGAATGCCTGGGTCGGCCCTGCCCAGGGGACGGAAGGCTATCGCTTAACGCCTTTTGTGCGGTCTCGCCCGGGCTTCGGAAGTGGCGCGTTGAGCATAGTCAGAGTGACGCCCTTACGCTCTGCGTTCGTGGCCCACGTGACGAACTGCTCAAGCAGAAGCTGGTTTTCCTCCTCAAGCCGCTCGTTCTTGGCCTTGTATCGGTCCACTAATTCTAGCGCGGCCCGCAGGCGGTTATCCCGGGGCCGGCTGCCTGGGCTCGTCCGCGTGCCGCGTAGGGCGTCCTTTTTGAGCGAGAACGCGTTTGCAATCTCAGGGTACTCCGCGAAGGTGAAGCGCGAGTAACGAATACCTAAGGACTTTTCCACGACGTCTAACAGCAACTCCCATGTAAGTTTGCCGCTCCAGTCATCAAGGATGTCGATTACGGCCTTGATGCGTTGTTCGGTCAAGTCGGGGGAGCGAATCTTCCTCATTTCAGCGCCTCTCGTCCTGAAGTCGGGAGTACCTCGATACGTTGGCCGCATTCAGCAGTAATGAGCGGAGCGTTTGCCAAGTCGAGTTGAATTCGAGCTCCGGCAACCACCGACGCGTCCTCTAGGATGGACAGCAAGGCATTGACCCGCTCGAGCGTTGCTGTCTGATGCTTAACCCAATTGTCGGCGCCGTACTCTCTGTCATCCAGGGCTTCGCGAGCTTCCCTCAAGAGATATTCTGTCTCACTTCTCAGCAGACGCAGATTGGCCTCCTTATGCGCTTCGCCCTTGACGCACTCGTGTTCCTCACAGTTGATGCAATCCCGGTACATCTGACACGGTTCGCTGGCGAAGTTATGACTGCACCAGCCATATTCCGTCGTGTGCGCTGAGGCGATGCGCATCTCCTCGAATTCGCAACGCGCAATCAGGTCGCGGTCGCAAGCCGCTACCAGATTCACGGTAAATCCGGCCTTCAACGCCTCACTTATAGGCGCCTGCACCTCGTCCGAACTCATGTGGTCGTATGCTCGATTCTGCCTAATGTCCTTGCGACCAGAAAAGATTGCAATCTCTGTGCTGGTAAGGCCACCCATCTGTGCGAGCATATTCAGGTAATGTCTCAAACTATGGCTCTTGACCCGTATGGGTGAGCCGTCGTCCTCGGTGTAACCGAAGCGCTCAAAGATGGACGCCATCCTATTCTCGCCTCCGAGGTGATTCACGATGACGGCGTAGTCGACGCAACTGAACATGCAAAGGTACGGCGCCTTACGAGAATGCATCTCACTGGTCCTGACAACACCGACAGAGTCTTCACATTTGAGTTCGGGGTCTCCTGGAACGTAGGGGAACGTTGCTGGCAACATCGCGACAACCGTACGTTCAACGTCATCAAAGCGAAAGCCAATCCGCCGTCCATCCAGTTCCACTTTCGCAAGCGTGTGAGTGACCCGCCCCCAAAGAGAAGCTTGGTCGGTCAAGGTCTCATCGCCCCACAAGACCAGCGCCAATTCACGCATCGTCAGCACATCTTTGCGACGGAGGTGCGACGCAGCTGGATGCAGATAAATGGTCGTTGGATTAGCCGTGTACCAAGCAGCAAGCTGCTGAGCAGGCGTGGACAACCGAAGAAGATTTGCGAGCGCGTCTCTCGCGACCGGTACCATTTCGGAAGGAAGCCATTTCGTCGTGTCCGCAAACCCCTTTGACCCAGTCCAGCGTAGCCCCAGCTTTCCACGAAACTCGCCGTCGCCCTCAACGAGACAGTTACGCCGCAGCCGCACCACCTCATTTATGCGCTCCGGCGCGCACATCAATAACGCCATATAGCTGGAGACGAGCACATCCCGCGGTTCGATAGCCAGGCGGAAGATGTTGGCTAATGCGCGCAGTGCAGCCGCCGACGGCAGTCTCTCTTGTCGCGCCTCCAGTGCATGCTTCGAAATTCTGGACCCAAGCTCCTCCGGCTTCTTCATCCCATGAACCCATAGTTGCCGCAGTGAGATGAAGCCCTTGTCAGTCATCAGTTCCGCTATTAACTCAAGCTGCCCGGCGACGTGATGCGCAACTTTTGCGGTGAACTGCTTTTTGGCCAACTCGAGGGCTGTATCCAACACACCCGCATCAACGGCGGTCGGCCTGGAACCTCTACTCCATTCCCTCAAAGCCGCCTCGAGGCATCGAAGGGCGGCTATACGACAGCCGTGCGAAACAACTGGGCGCTTGTCTTGCAGGTAAATTAACGCCGCCTTGGCGAAGTCGAGAAACGGCTGCGGCATAGACGGCTCGCGAGCGCGAACACTGGCAGCCTCTAGGGTACTGAACACAACTCTTTGGACAACGTTATGGCCCTTCCGATATCCCACCTCCCAGATGTTCAATCCGAATTGCTTGTGAGCGCCTAGTACCTCGGCCTGGTTACACAACTCTACGAATGCCTTCAGGTTTGCTAAAGGGTCTAGCTCCGCACAAGGAGTGAAATGAAGGATGGTTGTGCTCACGAGTTCGCCTCCCCCCTGCGTTGCTCCCAAACGTAGGCACATTCGGCAATGACTTCCTGCACTGCAAGTATGGCGTCATCATTGACTGCCGCGAGCCGCTCGTCGCTTGCCCACTTTTTGCGTTCCACTTGCAGACGCAGGAGCACTTTGTCATGCGGAGCATCAAGCCACGGCTCGAACTTGAAGCAGGTATAGCAAGCGACCGGCTTGTTAAACGCGCACCCACCTCCCTTGCCCGCGCAACTGCCGACCGGCATCTTCGATACTCGAAAGTCAACAATGCGGCTACCCAGCGCGCCTTGGTGCGTTGAGTGCTTTTCGTCCTCCACCAACTGGCCTTTGAACGCGCGGGCAAGAGGGGCTAGCTGCTTACCCATGGCTTTGTCAATATTTTCGACAATCTTAGGTGACGCCTGAACATAGACGTCTACGTGTTGAAGGTCAACATGCCCCAGCCTGTCCGCAATGGTCGCCTTACTGGCACCTTCTTCGGCGAGACGGACGCCGAAGGTATATCGAAACCGCCTAGGAGCCACCGGAATAGGCGCGAACTGAAGGCGCTCGGTAGGCGGTGCAATCGCATTCAAAGTGGAACTGAACACCTGCGAGAGTGCCGAGCTAACACAGTGACCATAAAACAGGTCATCGTCGGCACGTCGGGCCTCTGTAGGTCCAAGCGGCATAACCACATCTGCCGGAAATAAGGCCGCCTCGTCACCGTGTCCCAACGCTTTGAGATTGTCGATGTAGTCTTTGGCGAGGCGCCCCGTCTGAGGGCTTAAGTCGAACTCTTTGAAAGACACGCGCGAGTGAACCTCTCGCGTCTTGACTTGAGGGAGGGAAAGGACGAAAAACCCATCGCGAATCGCCAGGTCCATCACTTTCAGGGACGCATATTGGGAGATACGGCCTCCGCAAGCAAACAGTAGTCGTGCCAGGAGGGCAACCCATTGCGATACTTCCCCGGTGCCATACGCCGTGTCAACTGCTTTGTACAGAGCCGTGTACTCCGCTTCGCTGAAGGGGCCTTTGGCCGGGTCTCGATTTAGGACGGCTCTTCCCCTTGCATTTCCGGGCTTACGTCGCTCACGAAGATACTTGATGCATTCTGGCTCGACGCCATACAGACCGAGCGCGCCCCATTTCTGAAGCAAGGTGTTCAAAACGCCCAGACGCCATTTCTCGTGGCTCCCGAGACGCGCCGCGTAATTCGATACCTCGGCAACCGTGATGGACGATAGCGACACTGACTGGTCTCGACGCACAAGGAAGTGATTGAACGCCTTAAATAAGTTAGATAGATGGCTAGTAGAGCTTCCTCTCGCAAAAATCAACAGAGTTTGCTTGAGTGGCTGTCGGAACGGCGCCAAATACCCATCGATACGGCGAAAGTCGATGTGTAGCCTGAAAGGCCCGTCAACCCATTCCCATACGTCCTCGTTCGGGTGGAACGCAACGCCCCGCTTCGTATACGCAGTTTCCGGCAGACCTATTGGCACGAGAGCGCCTACAGGCTCTCTACTCGTCTTGACCAAGTTGTGCATCGAGTCGCTCCTGTAGCTTCAACGCGACCTGCCGCCCCTTACGGGCAGTATGTCGACGAGTGTAGGTGGCTGCCATTGCCGAGTTGTCGCTCCAGCCCTGTTGCTCGTTGCGCGCCTTTTCCTCGACAGCATCGCTAAGCCCGAGTGCCTCCGCCTGCTCGGAGAATCGGTCGTTCCAGGTGTGACGCATCACGTGGCTTGTCATCCGCACCGATAACCCAGGACATGCCGTGCGCAATTGTGCGAACAGCTTATCGATACTCGACGGTGAGAGCGCCTCGCCCTCGTCAGAGACAAAGATTTGCGGGATTTTCCGGGCCGCCTTGATTGCACGACGCTCGGTGTTGATGAAGTTCCATAGCCTCTTCATGATGGCGGGCTTGAGCTCAATCTCCCGGTCGTACGTTTTCGTGTTGGGCTGAATTCGGCGAAGGTCTTCGGCGGCGTCCGCACGACGGATGATGCGCAGCTTCGGCTGATTGGAGTGCAGGTCTCCAATCTGCAGGCCCAAAAGTTCTCCGCGCCGCATCCCTGTTGCCAGAAGGAGTACAACAATCAGCCAGTTGCGCCGGCGGACGAACCGTCGCTCCCACGGGTTATCCGGAGAATCAGGGTGGACAATGGCCATAAGTCGGTCCTCCTCATCGTGAGTGAGGCCCACGCGGGCATTCAACTTGGCTCGCTTTGAAACTTCAGGGATATTTGCGCGGAATGCGATGAGAGCGTGTTTACTCTCCGCCTTGAGAGTCTCACGTTCGGACGCGGGAAACGAGCTTCCGACATAGTCGGACAGGAACGCTAGATAGTCAGCCATATACCTCAGCCGCGAGGCTTGGGTGGCGACATCAACCGCGTTGCGTTCCGCCTCGCCCCCCTTCCGACGCAGTCGAACACGCCGCAGGTTTATGACGTTGGGCGTGCCGTTGTCCGCTACCTCCTCGTCGAGGTCGTCCACCCGGAACTGCGCGGCAGACGCGAGCCGGTTAAGTTCGGGAATATCGAGAAATTGGCCCTTGGCCAAGCGGCCGAGCAGGTCCACCTTTGCTCTATCGAGCTCGCGGTACAGCAACGCCAAGGTCAGGCAAACAAAGTGGATGGTGTTTGCGGCTCGCCCTTTCTTTCTATATTTGTCCAGATACAGAGTGACTTCGTGAACCGGAAGACCATTCCGAATCTGCAAAACCGAATGACGTTCTCCGTTGCGAAAGCGAATACGCTTTGCGACGTACTTGGGCGTCAACATTTGATGGCCGACTGCTGAAAGAGCGAACTGCTTGCAGCACATCCAAGACGATTCCGGCCTTTCAGGTCGATTGCTTGCCACATCACATCCTCGCAAATGTACCCTCTCACAAATAGGCGAGGTGCCCTTCGGCAAAGAGGCCGCTTACAGCTTAAATTTCGACATAACTCGAATGAACGTTGCACCCACCGACCAATATAGCAAATACACGGCCTCAGTTCAAATATTTCAATTACTCTACAGCGAAGTGCTGACCGCGTGCACATGTCCCGACTTTAGGCGAACACTTCATGGTTCGGCGGGAGGCTTGTTAACTCATTAACGATATCCACGCCCGCTCGTTAATTAACATCCAGGTAGACATCGACGGCGAGAAATAGAGATTTTTCTCCAACGTATCAACAGGTTACCAATTGCTCATATCTATTGCCCGGTCATACTCGACTTGACGATGTTCGAAAGCCAATGAAACCACATTGACGAACGTATCGGATTAAAACCCATCAGAAACAGCAGCATGTCAACAGCCCCTTGCGTTTTGAATAAAAGAAGCTATATGGTGAGCGCTAGAATCCGACCCGCGATGATGCAGCGCTCTAGATTGACTGGCTCCAGTTCGTGACATCCGAGCCAAGCTCTTGTTGAGCCTCAGACAGGTCGGCTAAAGAGTTTCTCTCCCCGGCCGTTATCTTCGAAAGGCGCAAGTAGGACAATGTCGCCAAAACAGCCTCCTTAGGCCATACCGAGCTGCGGCAACTCGATGAGGAAATGCACTAATGAGCAACAACAATGCTGCGCGAGGATTCGAGACGATTGGCTTCAATTTCGGCCGTCTGATGTCACGTATCCTTTCGCTCGGGCACAAAGTGGTAGGCCGCGTGCTGGACTGGTGGATTTCCACGCCTGTGCAACGCGTGGCATTCATATGCTTCGCGCGCGTGAACGCCCTTTACATTACGCTTGCTTGTATGGTGACGACAAGCGCATATGCGTGGCTGAACCCCGGAAGCAACCTTGCAACAGCACTGCTGCTGGTGACCTTCTTGCCGCTGCAGAGCATGTACTTCCGGCTGAACCCCGGCAAGGCGTCGATGATTGTGACGTCCTGCTACGGCCGCGAGTTGCGCGTGCATCTGCCCGATACGAGCGTGCGCCCTCGCGATGTCGCGGTACTTCGCGCGCAGGTCGACGAACTAGTGCGCATCGCCCGGATATGCCATGCGCGTACGTTGACGTTCAATTCGCCGCTTTTGGCAGCGAAGTCCACGAGCATCCTCCTGGCGCGTACTCTGGCGCGGGCCGCGGCGAGCGCGAATGCGGACGTGCGCGTCGAGGTCGAGGAGCCGAGGGAAGTTCACGTCGTCTCACATGGCAACCTTTCGGTCTACGCGAACCGGTATGAGGCGCTGCGCGATGGACGCCTTGCCGTTGGCCCGCGTGGTAGGCTGATGAGCCGCAAGATGCAAGTGCGATTTAAGTAGCTCTCGAAACGCCACATCTCCAACTGCGGGGTGAGCGCATGGCATTTGCCGTCACCGCCGGCCGACGAGTCCCAACTTCCCAAGCTGAGAAGCCCGCCCGCGCCGCTCGGTGGAGCTACGCCTTCCCGAAAACGAGCAACTGTCTGCGTAAGCTCCGGAGTCGTTCGCGTCAGGTTATCGAACTCTGAGAGACTGACGGCAGGATTTGAAGCGGGGGCACGAAGCCTACATCAGCCGCCGCTACGGCAACGCGCCCCTGTGGTCCTTGCTCAACTATTCCGACGGCGATGCAGGGATTACGGTATAGCGAAGCTGTATCAGGTCGTCGTAAGAGTGCACCTTCTCACCGCCTCCGAAGCGACGATGCTCGCGTTTACTCCGAACGCGAACAGATATGTCGCGCTCCTCACCTATGTCGTCTGCAGTGAATTTATAACTCCACGTGTTTGAATCGGTCCAGCCGCTATCGGTGGTCTGGTGCAACGTCTTAAACTGGTACTCCAACGGTTCCTCTTTCGGGTCAATTGCCAGTGCCACGAAGTCGATACGTTGGCCAACTTGAACAGTTTTGCCCGTTGCACGAGGGTGTGGCCGCAGATTCCCATCAAATGCTATCGTCGTACCGAGACTGTCCTGCACCGACAGCATCTGTGCGTAGGGACTGTCGTCGGCGAAGAGCGTGCTTCGCTGATTGATGGACCCATCCAACTCGATGACTTGCTGGACGACCGACTTGAATTGAACGCGAATCGCAGAAAAGAGGCGGTCGATTTCTACGTCCTCTTCACTTCCACCAGGCAAGAAGTTGACCGATTCAGTCCAGACATCGGTGGGCGGTCGATTATCTCGGGATATTTGATAATTTGCCGATATCTTTGCGGAAGTCGCGTCGCTGAAATCGCAACCGATGGTCATTTTCAGACGCGCAAACTCGCGAATTTCATCTCTGCGTGGAACGGTCGCCTGCAACTCGCCGCCCCAATAGTAGTTGTCGACCTGCACGCCCACTCCAATGAAATTTGCATTTGTCAAGGCCTCACTGAGTCGAAGGAATATAGGTCGGAGCTTTTCGCGGATGCGCTCGCCGGTTTCGCTTAAACGCTGTTGATGCTCATTGCTCGCCGCTTGCGCCGTCTCCATCTGATATTTTGGTACGGCAAGGACCGGTGCAAGGTCGGACAGGTCGAGTTCTGCGGCGTCGGTCTTTAGCACGGGAGGGGATAACCATGCGTCAAGCTCGCGAGCAAAGGCAGCCATAGTTGGTCGTTCGCTCGCCACGTGCTTGGTTGCAGCTTCCAGAATTGCGTCAAGTAACGATGCACGAGCGTCCGATACATATGAACTTGCGCGTAGCGCTTCAACTGTTGTCGACAAAACTCCCGGAAGTGGGAAGTTCTGACCAGTTATTAGGACCCAGAGGGTTTTTGCAAGCGAGTACACATCTGCGGGCTCTCCGTCCGAGTCAGACGCGTCATTGAGCATCTCTGGCGCCATGTAGAAGACGGGGCCGATACGTTCACCTTCTAGCGTCAGAGACTCCTTACCCTCGAAATCCGCGAGACCGAAATCGCCTACCGTCCATTTCCCAGCGTACTTGAACAGATTATCGGGCTTGATGTCACGATGGGTGACTTCGAGTGCATGAATCTCAGTCAGAAGGTGTGCGATGTCCCGAATGCTAGTGACGACCTCCGCGAGAGTTGGCTTATCGCCCAATGCATCCATCATGGGTTGGGCTAGCTGCATCGCGAACCAAGCCGGACGTTCATCTGACGGCCTCTCAGGGATATCAAAATCGATAACTGGGATGCATCCAAGGTGCTCACATTTCTGCATCGCTGAGATTTCGTCACGGAACCGGGCGAGGCGCTGGGTGTCCCAACTTCTTGTTAGTATTTTGACGGCTGCGGTTTGTCCAGCATTCGTAGCCTTTACTACCCTGCCGTTTCCGCCTTTCCCCAATCTCTCGCCCAATTGCCAATTGCCTACCTTGGTCAGCGGTTTCCGTCTCGACGACATTGCTGTTTAGTCCCTTAGCTGTGGTTGAAGACGCAATGAATCTGCACGTTCGCCGAGTTTGATGTTGGCGTGCGTGTGTGATACGTTCCAAGAAATTATGCGCTCGTTCCACTATTCGACGTAACGAATTTGGCACCCTCCACGTGAGATGGGCGTAGTGTCTGCTGCGACTGGCCCGGGGCGGAGCTCTACATCGTGAGACGTTAGAGCCGAAGCGGCAATTTCCCGATATTTGCCGCAGCGACAATGTCGAGGTGTCACCGACGCAGGCCGTTTGTCCAGATGGTTCTCCGGGGCGGCTACGCGTGCTGGCACTTGACGGATGCGTACTTCAGTGAGTGAGAACGGCGACGTTCGGCGCAACTGCCTTGCTCCGTACCGCACACCAGAGGGGTTAGACCTTCCTGCAATCGATGGTAAGTCCATTAACTCTAGAACTACTTCGCCCTCGACGAAAAACGTTTGCGAGCGTTCGCGTTGGCCCGCGGGTGAAAACGAGGTGCGGAATACGTCGAAAGTGCAGAAGCGAGGGGCTAGAATCAAGTGCCATTTGCCTCCCTTCGACGTGATGCCATGACCATTTCCGAAGTTCTCGCAAAGCAGCTGCACGCACACAGTTCGGGGCCGTTTCTTTTCGCAGGTTCTGGTCTTTCTCGCCGATACCTCGGTCTAGATGACTGGGCAGGATTACTCCGCCGTTTCTGCAAGCACATCAAGCCATACGAGTACTATCTTTCGTCCGTAAATGGTGACCTGCCCGCCGTCGCTGCCGCAATGGCCGAAGACTTCCATGAGCTTTGGTGGACTCACGAGGCTTACGCGGTTAGCCGAGAGAAGCACTCGAAGAAAATCGGTGAGAGAACGGGGCCGCTTCGGGTCGAAATTTGCGACTATCTAAAGGGCGTCGGCGTTCCAGACCTTAGCCAGAGCGAGTTCGCGGATGAGCTCGACGCGCTAAGCCGCCTGAACGTTGACGGCATCATCACCACCAACTGGGATACGTTCCTTCAGACACTTTTTCCCGACTACAGGGTGTATGTCGGACAAGACGAGCTTTTATTCTCGAATCCGCAATCCATCGGTGAAATATACAAAATTCACGGCTGCGTCAATACGCCGCGAAGCTTGGTGCTTACGAGCGATGACTATGAGGATTTTAACGAGCGCAATGCATATCTGGCGGCGAAGCTCATCACGATTTTCGTCGAGCACCCCGTTATCTTCATGGGCTACTCACTAAATGACGAGAATATTATTTCACTGCTCAGAGCAATCTGCGCCTGCATCGGACCCGACAAGCTTCAGCAGCTCAACAACAACCTGATTTTTGTGCAGCGTGCTCGGGAAGGCGAGGATGACACGATTTCGCAAACCGTTATCGCCCTCGAGAAGACCCAAATCCCTATCACCTTAATTAGGGCGGGTTCATTCGTGGGAATCTATGAGGCTATCGAGTCGACGAAGAGAAAGATTCCTGCCCGCGTGCTTCGTTACTGCAAGGAGCAGCTATACGAACTCGTAAAATCGACCGAGCCTCATGGTAAGCTTGTTGTGGTCGACGTAGACCAGGTCAATGGGCGCGAAGACATCGAGTTCGTTGTAGGCGTCGGCGTGGCGGCGGAGAGAGAGGAAGAAGAGAGACGTCGCCTTGGGGATGTCGGCTATCGTGGCATTAAGCCAATCGACCTGTTCGAAGACGTCATTTTCAGAAACAAGGGTTACGAGGCGCGGCGTGTGCTTCTTGAGGCGATGCCGCAGGTATCGAAGGGCCTGAAGTATCTTCCGATTTTCTTTCTTTTGCGAGCCGCAGGCATCAATGATAGAGACGAATACCAGCTATCTGAATACGATGTGGACCGCTACGTCGACTTGACGCCCGCAGACTTCAAGGCAAAGAGTTTGGCAAAGGGGTACATGCGGAACTACCGCGGGTTGAGTGTCTCCGAGATGATTCAGAGGTTCACGCCGGAAATCGTTGCGCAGTATCTGCCGTTCGTTGACTGGAAGCGCGAAGACTACGCTGCTATTGGGCAGTTTCTTGCCGCGAACATTGACCGCTTCCAGACCTCGAACTATTCCACGGCGTTTCGTAAGCTGGCTTGCCTGTACGACCGTGCTATGTACGGATGGGAATAGGCGGGTAACAAATCCCGCATGAGCGAAGCGCTGGCGCACGTGGTGGGGGGGCGTAGGTTTTGTGTCTCGTTGAGCGTATGGCCCACTACGGTAGCACCGGACCATCAAGGGCCGTTGTATCCAGTTTCATCGGTCTAGCCCGGATTATTGATAAAATCTGCGAGAAGCATGTGTCATGATTCTCGAGCCGACGGCTCACAGTCTCGTAGAAGCTTGCACAATCCGTAAAGACAGGCGATGACGCTCCCCATGTAAGCGTTACGTAGGCTGGCTAACCTATCGGCCGCCGGCATAGTTCATACGATGCCCATAAAACTGGCGTTTAAAGACGAGAAGGTCCGAGCGGTGTGTGAGAGTCCGCGTTCGGCGAAGCTGAAGTACGGGGAGGTAGCTGGGCGGACAATTCATAGTCGGCTAGCGGACCTGCGCGCGGCCGATTCTCCGCTCAAGTACGTTGAATGGGGCTTCGGCAGATTCGACGAGGCAGCGCATGACCGAATTGTCATTCCAATCGACGACGAGTACCGTATGGTTGCCGAGGCCAACAATCGTCCTCCGCCAGGTGAGCCGGGAGCCCTAGACTGGGCGCAGGTAACGCGCGTGAAAATCTTGTCTATCGAGCGTACCAATGAGAGCTGACGCCGAATTTTCTCCCATGTGGGCCATTCCGCCTGGACGAACAATCAGCGATTTGATGAAGTCGCGAGGAGTTGCTTCAACGCACTTAGCGCAATCGGTCGATATGTCCGAGGACGACTTCGATGACCTCCTAGAGGGGAAATGCGCTCTCACGGCGCGTATCGCCAAAGGTTTAGAAGCGGAGCTTGGCGCGTCTGCCGGTTTTTGGTTGTGTCGAGAGGAACAGTATCGCGAGCAGCTTGCTATGCTGACCGATGGTGTCGACCCAGACAACGTCGAGTACCAAGGCTGGCTTAAAAGTCTTCCGCTCAAGCAGATGCAAGAGCTTGGCTGGGTCGAGCCGACTAGGGACAAGCGGGAGAGGCTTCGCCGATGCCTTGCGTTCTTCGATGTGCCGAACTTGGATGCTTGGCGTCGTTCGTATTCTGATACGAAAGGCGCGGCCGCGTTTCGTACGAGTGACACGTTCGAGGAGGACGAGGTCGCGACCGCAGCATGGCTTCGGCGGGGTGAACTCGAAGCAGAAAAAATTGAGTGTAAGAAGTGGAGTCCGGCACTCTTCAAAGCTCAGCTTCCGAAGATACGAGCACTGACCAATATTCCGAACCCTTCTGAATTTTTACCGAAGCTTCAGGAGCTTTGTGCTGAGGGCGGGGTTGCTGTTGTGATTGTGAAGGCCCCGAAGGGCTGTCGCGCGAGCGGCGCCACTTTCTTTGGTGGCCCCGACAAAGCTGTGCTGTTATTGTCGGTCCGATACCTCAGCGACGACCAGTTCTGGTTCTCTTTCTTCCATGAGGCGGGACACCTGGTTCTACATTGGGACGCCGACTTGATGATTCTCGAGACGTCGGACGGGCCCATGTCTCCCCAGGAAGAAGAGGCCAATAAGTTCGCCACGGAGCAACTTATTCCTCCTCACCTGCAGGCACGCCTGCCCGAGGCGTCAAAGTCGCTCAAGGGCATCATGAGGCTCGCTCGCGACGCCGGGGTATCGTACGGCATTGTCGTCGGACAGATGCAGTTTCGTGGCTTGGTCAGCCAAAAAATCTATAACAATTTGAAAAATCGCTACAAGTGGAATGCCATTTAGCCGCGGAACGGCTTGTACTTTGCGGGACTTTTTTGCCAATTGCAAAGTGAGTCCTCAATCACTTGCATGCCAACGCCCAGAGCCTTCTCGAGTTCGATTGCGAGTTCATCCAACTTCTTCTTCGAATAGGTCTTGTTGTCGACGGCGCCGCTGAAGAGTAGGCGCGCGCCGCGCTCCGGGCCCGTCGCATGAATGATGTACGCTGACGGAGGTTCGATATCTACAAGCCCAACTTTGGCAATCATCGTCAGGTAATCAAACTTGCCCGTTCGACCGAACTGCTGAACGGCCTTCATCTTTTTGTACAGGTAATCGAATAGCTTCTTGGGGTCGTCTCCCACCTCAGCTTTCGCATTTGCTATGAACGTCGCATGTGACCGCTTGGGGCCAATCCATGCGGCGTAGCTCTTGAGGACGATGTCTAGCTCTCCTCGACTTTCATACTTGCGGTGGTTTCCGAACGGGAAGTCACCCTTCTGAGCCTCGATGTCATCGAGGTGTTGATGAAGCCATAGAGTAAATTGATTTGGATTTCTTGAGAATTTATCCCAAGTCCAAGTGAATTTGTCATTGTAGGCACCGTAGACCATTCGCAAGAGACCATAGCCTTTCTTCAAGTGCTTGCCGCAGACTACGAAAAGAAATACCAGCCAAAACGCCTCGTCCACGTTACCATTGCGCATGTGATGAACCGCGGCACGCAGCGGGTCAAACATCTCCGCGTCCTTGGGGTCAAGACGTTTCAGAGAGATTGGCCGAGTTGCGATAGCCTTGATGTAGTCGATGCGCGCGACGCTATCGACGATTTGAGCGACCAAGGCTTCGCGCTCTTCCACTGTTGATATGCCGGGTAGAACCTTGCCGTTGATACGATACGCCGCAAGAATAGCGTCGAGCTTTTTGGTGAGAACTGGATTCTTCATGTTCGGGCCATCGACCGTGTTGGTTCTATCAACTATCGTTTGTTTGAGTCGGCGCTTGCTGGTTGCTGAGCATCGAGGGCAGCGCCATCAAACAACATCGGCGCAGAAGGCGCTGGCGCTTGACGCTGGCGTTTCGCAATGTGAATGTCGAAGACATTGGTCGTCATTTGCTCTTTGATGTCGACCAGCTTTTCCCGGTCTGTTTGACGAGCCCCTTTGCGAGAGTGGCGATACACCTGCAATAACCGGACAAGGTCGGCCCAATAGGGAGGAAGGTCGTCAAGCTTCGGTTGCTTCCCTTGCCGGACCTGGCGCTCGGCTTGTAGCACCTTCACTACCGTTGGCCAAGGGTCGCCTGCTGGCATGTGAGGCATTGAAACGCGTTCTTGGTAGCCCTCGTCGAGGTAGTCGAACACTGACTGGGTGTCTGTTACGTAGAGGTGAAGGCTGCCGACTGCGTGTTTGTATTGACCGACTTCGACTCCCAGGGAGCGAGCGATGAGTTCTTGCAGCATGGTGAACGCGAAGATGTCGTGGGGCAACCCCATGAAGGCATCATTCGAACGCATCATGACCATCGCATGTAGTTGATGGTCTCTGACGGTGAATTGCAGCGTGCACGTACAAGGAAGGTCTTTGCGCCTTTTCTCGAGGTTCTTGGCAAGGTCTTCCCCGTGGAAGAGCTGAATGACAGCCCGGCGCGACGGGGCGCTTGCCTGGAGTGTCCGGATTACGTTTTGTACTTGGTTGGGGGCGTTATCTGAGCCAAATAAGCGTGGGCCGTAGGCACCGAAAATCGTCTCATCGTCGTCAGAAAATTCCGAGTACGTCTTGATGTAATACTGGATGAAGTCCAGTCTGTCGGAGCCTGAGAGATACCAAAGGAATTCGCCTAAGCAACTGAAAACGGTATTTTTTCTTTCGCTTTGGCTTAGTCTGGCCCTCGGGTTTTTCAAGAGTAGAAGCGCACCATTTATTTCGGTTATGGCGCCTTTCGTTGGAACGATGTCACCTGCGCCGCGCTTTCTCAGAAGGCGACGATAAACCTTGTTCAGCAGGTCATCGATTGTGTCTGCGGTCAGGTACATGGCGAGAGCGGCACACCAGGCGTGGTCAGTCGCCTATGAAACCGCGAAAGTTGAGAAGGCGCAAAACTCAACGCTCACTCAAACAATCTTAACTGAGCGTTTGCTCTTGCGAGCGATTCTTGGAGTTCGAGTTTCAATTGGCGGCCACGCAAAACGAGCGTTCGTCGGTCGGCCTGCATCGCGCCTCGACTCAATGCTACGTCTCTAACTTCGACAGTGACGTCGTAATGCGGCAACGAGGCCTGCGCCTGGAACCAGCCCCGTTTCAGTCCCAGAGACGTCGCGAACCCGTGCAGTTCATCAAGCGAATCGGCAACCAAATGGCACCACTGGCGACCGCGCCACGCTATCCGAGCGTTGTCTACATAGACAGCCAAGGTCTCTCCTTCGCAAAAACCCTTTTACTTTTACTCTACTCCCCGAGGATGATACTCGAAATCACAACGGGACTGTTCTCGTGCTGTTCGCTGGTCGGTGCGGCGCACAATGCGTCTTCGGAGCTGCCGAGTTGATGAATTCCGGGTGCAAACTTCTGGTCAGGAAGCCTTCGGATACAGAGCCTCAGTAATTAGCATTCGATGCCGGCCCCTCGATGTACGCGTCTAGGCACACATCGCAGCCGGCAGAAAGTACTTTGGTACCTGGTAGTGCGCTACGACTTCTGACCCAAAGCCCAACCACGTGAAGGTTTGAATGAACCAGCCTCGGCGTCACCATTTCATCCCTCGCTTCTATCTCGATGGCTTTTGTGCCGATGACGCCCAACGACTCGCTGTCTATGACCGCGTTCGGAACGTGTACCGAGCTCAGCGCTCCTCAGAGGTTGCTCACCGGCGCGACTACTATGCGTACGAAGATGAGCAGGGCAACCGATTCTTTGATATCGAAGCGGCGCTTGGTGATGTGGAGACGGCTGCCAGTCACTCGATTCGGCGTGTCGATAATGGCGATGAGCTCACTGACGACCACCGGATGACGCTGGCAACGTATGTGGCGTTCCAGTACACACGAACACCAGCGTACGCAGCCTGGTTGGAGGCTTTTCGGGCGCATGGAGCTAGGCGTGAGGAGGTGGAGGCACTACCAGAACCGCCGGACCCGGGGGGTGACCGGGCGGAGGCCATTGGCGCGATGTTGCGGCATGCACCGAGATTTGCTCATGTTTTCCTGCGGCTGAACTGGACTATCTGGCATCGCGATTCGGAACGCATTTCCTTTGTTACTAGCGATAGCCCCGTTTGCCGGGTTTGGCGAGACCAGCCGGACGAGGGCGTATATGCCGGCGCTGGCTTCCTCGCGCCGGAGGTGATAACACTTCTTCCGTTGTCACAAGTGTCAACGCTGGCAATGTCTGGCATTGGCGACCGGCTTGACCGGAGGCATCTTACTCGCGACCAAGTGCGACGCGTGAATCTCGCGGTGGTGGACCAGGCACAGCACAACGTTTTTGGTAGAGACATGGCGCTTGTCGACAGCCTTGTCCGAGGAACTGGAATTAACAGACGTCAGTGGCGCCCTCCATTGGTCGCTGGCTAGACTTGGTTTGTGGAGCCGCGGATGCCTGCGCCGGCTCGTCCCGCGTGTCCGTGCGCGGCACGCTATGATTAGCGCCTAGGTGACTAGGTCGATTGGCTTTGTCTGTCTTCCCCTAGCGGAGCACACAGTGACTCGCCACAAGAAGAAACGTACGGCGCCTCAACCTCTCAAACCCGCCAGGCCGGTAAACGAGCGGGGTGCGACAAGCGAAACCTCGATTACCGTCGACGAGTTCACCCGGGAAGCAGAACTGCGGCGCAGTGAGGGCAACTGGGCGGGGTTGCTCGAACTGGGGGCGATGCCGATTTCGGCCTTTGCCCGGCAAGACCAGGAGCATGCGCATGTGCCGCTGCTTCTTTGCAAACTGCGTGGGCTGACCCAGCAGAAGGAATGGTATTCGGCCAGTCGGGGCGTTTCGCCAGTCGAGTTGCTCGAGATACTGGAAGAACTGCGGCGACGTGTGCCGGACTTCCACCTGAAGCCCGAATTCGAGTTCTACTATAGCCTTGACCCGTATGAGGTGAAGGGGTTGACCCGGGCGCTGGATGTCACGGTGCAGGCCTTTGCGCGGCACCCGAGTGCAACCTTGCTGCGGCATCTGCGGCGAGTGGTGTTGCGCCTGCACACAATGCAGGGCGATGACTGGGAGCAGGACTACACCGAAGAGGAGCGGGTCGCGCTTGACGGCTTGCCGGCTTTACTGCCCATTTTTCAAGACGCCTGTCGCGTGCTTGAGCAAACTGGCACGTCCGAGGAGGCTTTGCTTGCACGGATATTCCGACTCGACACGACGTCGCTGGATGTGGCGCCCGATGAGGTCGAAGCCCTTGTCGCTGAAATCCGTTCGCTTCCGACGCCGGGGATTGCTAGCCTCGATGCGGCGCACATGGATTCCGGCCCCAGCGGCTCGCTCACGGCGCTCGCGTGGGCCTTTCTGGTTGACGTGGCTCATACCGGACGAGACGGCTGGGGCGGGTTGGATGCCCGCTATCCGGATAGATTGGGCTTCGGCCTGTGTGACGGCCTGAAACTGTTGGTCAAGGCTGCCATTTCCACCGGGGAGGAAGCTGACCGGTTGTTGATTGCGGGCGTAACGAGGCTCTGTGCACAACCGGATGACATCAGGGACGAAAACGTACCCCCGTACTTGTACCTCTCGGGCAACGCCACCGAGGTGCTCGAGTGTGGTTTCAGCCTCGCGTCGATTCCCGACTTTGTTCTCCGGCTTATCGAGCACGCTCCTGCTACATTGCAACGCGGCGACGCGCTATTGACGCTGTATCACGTACTGGTGGCGAACAATCAGTACGCGCTCGTTGGCGAATATGCAGACACCCCCGTCGCGCTGCCCGAGCTGGACTGGCTGGCAGAGCAGTCGCCGTCCTTTGCCTGCTTGCTGGCCAGCGTCGCGCCGACTGACGGCCAGCGCGCGTTTTTCGCCGTCCAGTCGTTGCGTCGGTATATTGAGCGCGGTGAAACCTATCCAAGGCCTCCGGTGCTCGACTGGAAAACCACCGAACGCGAGCTGTCGGTCGACGAGCCTTCCGCCAACCGGATTCTCGCGGAGATGGAACGCGTGCTTGAATTGCGCGCGCTGATGGATGACAGCCACCGCAAGCGCTGGCACGACCTCGTGGCACCCGTGCTTGCTGCTGCGGCCGAAGCCTACGCGGACCTGGGTGCGTCACCCGCGTACCGGATGGTGCGGGCGCTGCATGATGACCTGCTCGATACGGCCCCCCTGGTGCTGGCCCAGCTCGAATACAAGGCGGGTGACACCGCCCAGGCCTTCATGTCCTATGGCAACTGTTTTGGTGGCCCGAATCAGGCAACCGCTGCTTCCGCCATGCAGGCGTTGATACAACAGGCGACGGCGTCTGAGTCGTTGCGCCACTTCCAGGCAGTGCTCACGGAAGGCCCTTGGGCGAGCATGCATGCGGCCGCAACGGCCCCGCTCGTGCAGAGCGTTCGCAAGCGGTTGAGCGAATGCGAGAAGCAGGAGCAATTCGAAAAGACGGCGCTGGCGCGTTGGCCGGCGTTAAGCCCCCAGGCCCGCAAAGTCCTCGCCGTGCTCGATACGGTCAACAGCTTTGCGAACTTCGAAGAGCTGGGCACCTATGCGGGCATGAGCGGGGAATGGGCGGGCCGTCACTACCGCCGGCTGCTTGCCGATGGCATGATATTCGAGACTGGCAACAGCTACCGGCTCAATCCGCATATCCGGCCGCTCGTTGCGCAGGAATCCCGGCACACCGTCATTTCGAAAATTATCCGCTCGGGTGGGACCAGCGCGGCCGTCAAGCAGGTGTTCAACAGCGAACGCGAGCACACCATCTATCGGGCCATGGTTCAACTGTGCCCCAACCATCTGGTGTTCCCGAACTGCTCGCTACAGAGCATTTTCAGCTACGAGCGGATGAAGGAGATGGTCACCTCCGAGGAGTTCTCGTACTACCTGATGGCCAGCGTCGACCTGGTCGTGGTGTCGACCACTACCTACCTGCCGCTGCTTGCTATCGAAGTGGACAGCATCTATCACGACACCGAGAAGCAGCTTGAGCGCGATGGCAAGAAGGACCGCATCTTCGAAGCGGGTGGCGTACCGCTCATGCGTCTCAGGCCGGTGGGCAGCCCGTCGGCCGACACCATTCGCAGTCAGGTGGCCGAACATATGGAGGAGCTGGTGCGAAGCGTCCGGCGGGATATGCCCGGCTACCAGCAGGCCGTTGCGTTGCTGGAGGACCTGACGGGCCTGGGGATTGGCGGTTAGCCGCCCGCGTTAGGCGCGGACGCGCAGCAGCGAATCAGCACGGAGAAAGCACAATGCGGGAAAACAGACCAAAGATTCTCGTCTACAAAAGAACGCATACGGGCGACCCCAACGAAAGCGGCCTCTTTGGATGTAATGATTGCATGGGACGGGTACGGAACTGGAGCTTCGACCATGTAATCGGTATTGGAGGAACGAGCCCCTGGCGTGGCGACGAAGGAATAGCGAAGAAAGTGAATTGGGTTGGGATGGGCAGGAAAGCGTACGACGTCACTCCCAACGGGCATGCAATATGGGCCTTTGAGCATTTCATTCTGCTTAACGAGAACGGGCCATTGCTTCAGTCAGACTACCCACTGCTTTACGAGCATATGCTGGAAACAAATCGACGCGTCATCAAATCTGACAGCGTGTTCGAAGATATGTTTGCGGAATTAATGACTATCTTGCATCTTGCGAGTGGTGCTCCACCATCGCCGGTGCTTGGTAAGGGAGAAATCGCGACGAAGCAATCTCATTGCCCTCCCCAGGTTCCCTTAACAAAATGCCAGAAACCAAAATTCTCTTCCTGCGGGTAGGAATCGACCGTGGCTGCGGCGGGAGGCTATCTCCCGTCGAAGCCGACGGCAAATTTGAATACGTGCCTATTCCGGAAGGTGCGCCGGTACACAATGCCATGAGATACGCTGACATTCCGTCGCGTCGGGGCGGCACTCTCGCGCAAGTCATAGGTATGGATGCCCCGGCTCACTATGACCCGGAGTTCGTAACATACAGCTATGGGGAGCCTGGTCATCCAAAGCGCTCCCAGCTATTAACCCTGAATCGTGGCGACTATCTCGTTTTCTATGCCGGCTTCCAGGGGGATGCCATCGCAACAGGGACTTGCTGTGTAATCGGCTATTTCGTAGTCCGTTCCGTGCATGCAATGAACCCAGAGCTTCCATGGCCACCAGACATCGCATCGCACCTAAACAATGCCCACTTTCGTCGCGTGCAACGTGAGGACAAGCTAGTGGTGGTTGAGGGAGATAAAGAACGCTCAAGATTACTCGAACGTGCTGTTCCAATATCAGATGGCGTGCAGCAGATAGTGCCCTCGGTCGCAAATACGGTGGGCTTCTCCGGTTCAGTTAAGCGTGCGATAGGCAGATGGGTTCCGGCGACGCACGTTGGCATTACAGCTTCTTGGCTCCGGGCTATGGCTTGACGAACATCAACGGGTTCATGGACGACGCCATCAGGCGCACTGCGATTCCTGCTGCGCGCCGGTGGCACTCGAGTGGGACGGTGGTGTACAGCTGCGCTACGGGAAAAAGCCCGTGATTGAGGGCATTGTGATACCTAACATGCCGATATAGAGTGACCGCAGTCGTAAGCCGGTGCATCAGGCTCGAAGCGACGGGGTTTCGGGGGCAAAAATGAACATGCGTTGGGTATCGGGCGGAATAGCCCTACTGGTTTCTGCACACGCCGTAGCTGGATTGTTCGGTTCGGACGGTAGCACCTACGAAGAATGCATGGAGGCAAGGCGCAGCGAAGTCAAAAACACCGCGCAGTACACCATTGCCGCCGATTACTGCCGCCAAAAGCACCCGCTGCCAAAGCTTGTAGACCCATTTGACCCAGCTACCGCGGTTCCCGAAGACCCGGTCGAACTGCATACGATTTCAGGGCTTGACCCAGCAAACGCAATAGCTAGGCCGGCTATCGCCGCGCTAGCGTTGACTCATGTCTCAGTGGCCCACGATGGGCAACAGTACGGTGGAGCAAGAAGTCCCGACTTCCGATGGTTTACCAGAGCGGACATTACCAACCGCAATCGATTCCCGCTGACTGCCATTTTGCTCGGTGTCACTCAACGCGGAACGAAGCGATGCGACTGGAGCGCGCAGCAATACACGGAGGTCTATCAATGCAATGGCTACGCCGGCAGCGGAATGAGCGGTAGCTTCAGATGCGATATCCCTGATAGCGAAAATCGACGCAACGCCGACTATTGCGTGGTGGGTCTGGGTATCACGAGTTCGCGCGCAGACCTCAATCGCTACTTGCCGGGAAAGTGAGTAAACCGCGATGCCCATGAAATGCCTGTCTCCGGACGGTCCGGTTCATGCGTTCGACTATTCCCGCGAGCGGTTCGAGCTGCTGCGCCTGAAGCACAACAGCCAGCGGCACCTGTCGTTCAAATGCTGCGCCGGGCAGGTGGGCCTCCGCGTCTCGTCGACGGGCTTTCAGCACTTCTACCATGTAAAGCGCGGCGGCTGCCGGTATGAAGGGGAGTCGCTTGAGCACCTGCAGGCGAAGGCGGCGATTGCACAAGCGGCTCGCCAGGCCGGCTGGTCAGTGGAACTCGAGGCGGAAGACGAGCAGGGCTGTTGGCAGGCTGACGTGCTGCTGAGCCGAGGCAGCGTTAGGCTCGCGTTCGAAGTGCAGTGGAGCGCCCAGACCTGGGCGGAAACGTTGCTGCGGCAGCAGCGCTATGCAGACAGCAAGGTCCAGGCCTGTGGCTGTTTCGTCGTCCGACGTATGAGCCGTCTGAGCAGACACCGGCCTTCCAGCTGCGAAAAGCCGACACGCCCAGTGGCTTCGAAGTGCTTGTCTCGCCGCCAAACGAGAAGTGGGTGCTGTCCCGGGACCCCGATGACTGGCGCGACATGGCGGCATTCGTGAGCAGCGCGCTGAATCGCGGTCTCAAGTTCGGGCTGGGGGCTGGTGCGCGGCGCTTCAGCCTGCAGTACGCGATGCACGAGGCCGAAAAACCCTGCGGGTGCGGTGCGGATGTCGTCGTTCCCTATTCACTGGTCGCCGTGCCGCTCGACCTCGCGGGCCACCGGCCGTATCGGTGGCACAAGAACCAACCCTGGCGCTATCCGCCCGCGTGGCTCCAGACGTTCTCCGAGCACTGCAATCAGACCACCCGGAAGCTCAAAATTGCCTACGCTACCGGGATAGACGCGCGCACCCGTCGCTTCGTCTGGTGCTGCGGGCAATGCCGCGCGCCGGTGCGAGTGGATGGCGCGACCCTCAGGCAGGTCACTGTCGCGGATACGGTGGTCAGCGCGCTGCCGGCGCCGAAGCCGCGGTCCCCAGAGGCCGAGTTCGCGAATCGCTGGTGGATAAATCCGGAGACGTCTGCTGGCTGAGCTGGCGGCACGGGGAGGAGCCCGCGTCGACTGAGACCATCTCGTCACCAGCTGTCGCCGTTGGTCATCGCCATCTGGCTGGCCGCCTCCGGGATTGAAGTGCTGGGCCATATCGGGATGGACCAGGACCCGGAGCGACCGTACAGCGGTCATATCATCGACATCGCTGCATCGGTCAGCGTCGAGCGTACCGGCCGCGTCTCGATTGCAGAATCGGACATCACGGTCCTTGAGACGAGAACCAAGAATGGTAAGCTCCGGCCGTTCTACAGCGCTGGGGCATTCGCGCGACGCATCTGCTCCGCTGTGGTCGAGGCTCTGGCCGTGATTGGTTCCGGGGCAAAGCCGTCCCGATTCGCTCGGCTGGCCAGACGTTTCCCTTTGGGTTAGGCTTTGGGCCGGACGTTATCGCGGCAAACAATAACCGAGGACAGCCGCGCTCGGACCACTACGGGGAACGACATGACAAGCATTGCTGAAATGGCAAGCGCAGAATTGGCCCGCATCGAGAAAGTGATTGCGGCCAAGGGTGATTTCCGCACGCGGCTAGCCGCTGCAGACCAGGGGTTGCCACAGTTTCAACCGCCTGAAATCTCTCCCGAAGCCGAGGATGTACCACCAGATTTTTTTTCGGCCGCCACGTCCGCCGCTACCTATCGCGAAATCTGGATGGCGAATTCCGGCGGCGAATTCCCTCGCTTTCGGACGGAGCGCGGCCACATTGATGACGCTCGCGCTTATGTCGAATCGCTGCTTGACGTAGACCTAAGCCGGGTGCGTATAGAAGTGGTTCCTGCTTCGGAATGGAACGCTGACGATGAGGCCGAGGGGGTGACGTTAAAAGGGGGAGCCAACAGCCACTTCATTTTTGTTCCTGAAGTGTGTGACTGCTACCCGACAGAGCTGCTCGTGCATGAGTTTGCGCATGCTGGTCACTTCACGGCGCAGCGCGCGAATGACGAGTATCCGTACTACTGGGTGAGCCCGGTCACGGCTGAGTTTGTCGCTCATTTTTGTCAATATAACTACCTTCTCGAACACCGACCCCGTATCGACCTGTATCGCGCACTCGGACAATTCGTCGCTGCAACGTATGCCCTTGCGATTGCTGCCGCCCATCCGAAGAACCGGACCTTCACCGAGTTCATTGCCGCCGCATCCTCGCGCGCCTTCAAAGAGGGCTGGCCGATGGACGCGCTAGAAGCTAACTTCAACTTGTACCTCAGCAACATCGACTATTTTCGCGCCCAACTCGCACGAGGCATCGCGGAAATCCTCTCAGTCGTTTTAGTAGACCACAAAGAAGGGATGAGGCGCTTTATTCGACTGGACCGTATCGATAGGAGCCTGATGGCGAAGCTCGAATCGGCTTTTCCCGAAGTCGATGTGCTGCACGCGTACAAGCAAATCGATGTTCGTCTTGCTGAACTGCTCAAACGCTTCCGCAACTGATGCCTCGACACCGTCGCGTGCGGCTCCTTGACCCGCGCGCGACGCGTCATCGTCTTGCCAACCCGGGTGAGCTGAGGCGCTGGCCAAGCTGCCAGTCTTCGCGCTGACGGCGTCTAGCCAACTCCGCCATCAACCACATGCCTCGCCAACTCGACGCGATTGAGGTAGCTCAGTTGCCGATGTCGCAAGCTCATGGCGCGCAAAGGACCACGAATCCTTTTGGATTTCCTACGCGGCGCGCGCGAGGTGGCCGGCATGCGGATGCGTGTCAGCGGTCATTTCCCATCATCATGCGAACGACGGACGGATTGGCCTGTGAAAGATGCTCTATTTCCACTAGGTAGCCGTATAGCTGGTGGAGCGCCAGGGCGATGGCGCATGACCGTGAATAGCCGCCCTCGCAATGGACGATGACCGACACCACGTCCGTCGGCAAGGTCTGGACGAAGGAGCGAATCGCCTGAGCCTGCTCCGCGGTGAACGCGTGGACGAGCTTGCCTCGCGACTTCTTTGAGAGACTCGGGCTCAGGAAATCGACGTCCGAGAAGCTCAGGCGCAGCAGATGGGCGAAGCCGTCGAGGCTGGCAAGCGGGCGCTCCGGCGCGGTGACCGAGATGACGGCAATCGACGGTAGCCGTGGCAGCTTCTCGGCATCGCCGCGCGGCAGCGCGAATACCTGGCGCGCGCCATTCGCCAGCGGCTTGTATAACTTGGCCACAACATCCTGAAGTCGCTGCGTCATCGCGCCTTGTTCGCACTCCGCTGGCGCTGCTTAACGGCTCTGTTAGCTTTGGCGCGCGTTGCGCGACACCGTCCCAACTCTTTGCGCAGCAAATCTATTTCTGCTTGCATGTTAGCGGCTCGTTATAGAAGCCGACCGGCTTCGTACCAATACGCGTAGCCCAAATCACCTCGGCCATCGCCAACTCGTGAATCTTGCGCAGGGCAATCTCTAGGTCGATGTGATTTTCTGAGTGCATCTTGTACTCCTCCGTAGACCTAGCATTCCGCGACGGAAAGGACAAGTACGCGCGGGCGAAGCCGATGCGATTTTGGCCTGTACAGCTTGCCGAAGATGCCTGATACCGCAGCGCCATCTCGCCGCGCACTGCGGCATCACCAGGTCAGCGAGCCGCCACAATTTTCTTTGAGAGTCCTGTCGCGCTAGTACGTTCCCGCGGAGGAGCGGCCCAGATTCCCGGCAATGCCGCTGCTGATATCTCGAGGTCGATGTCCAGCGGATAGTGCCGGAGGAGTAACAGCGCGGTGTCCCGAATTGCGTCGCACGCGGTGGTGTTGACGGGCGAACCAAGCATTTGCAAAAGCTTGCGCGCTTCGATGGCTGCCTTTGTACGCTCATATGCTGTGGTCATGGGATATTGCTCAATATACGTTGCAATCGCCTATGCAATCGCATGCGTAGGCCCGCAGCTTTCACTGGCTTATCCGTGCAAGTCGGCCGGACCCA
Organism: Burkholderia sp. MSMB1078WGS; assembly: GCF_001528895.1. Classification (NCBI taxonomy): domain Bacteria; kingdom Pseudomonadati; phylum Pseudomonadota; class Betaproteobacteria; order Burkholderiales; family Burkholderiaceae; genus Burkholderia; species Burkholderia sp. MSMB1078WGS. The sequence continues at coordinate 28,805 of NZ_LPDI01000083.1, forward strand.
GGTCGGCGATTGGGGCGATGCATTGGTCGCAATAGACGCGATGCCAATAGCCTTTCCGAAGTTCGCCTGGCTTGCCGCAGCTCTCGCATACCTGCCGAGCGCCCGTAACTGCGATTTGCACATGCGCTTGGATGCGCGATTCCACATCCGGGGGACACAACTGTCCACTGAGGAGAACTACCGTAAGCTCGCCGCCGACCTGTGTGATGTCGGCGCAGAGGGGAAGCGCGGGATAGGTGGCCCGTCCGTGCAAGAGTGCTCTATCCATCTGAGCGATTTGCTCCGGAAACTGGAGTTGCTCCCGCCACAAGGCGCGAAGCTCGGCCTCAATGTCGCGCGCCAGCGCTTCAACGATTGGGTACCAGCCAACGCCGCACTGAATACCAAAGTGCGAGATGTTCGCAAGGTACGACTCAGGATGATGCACCGCGCGAAAGAACAGCGGGAAGCAAGAAAACAGCTCGCGCTGCCTACTGTTCGCCATCCACATGCGGGGCTTAGGGTGCAGGTCTGTGTCCACGGGTTCAACCGTCTTCACCAGCCGGCGCACGGCCGGCGAGTTATCACACGACAGCGTGCGACGCAGTGCTCGAGAAGCAGTCACCAATAATTCTCCGTCGTCGACCTGCGGCGGAACGATGTCCTTCGCGAGGAGCGACCGTGAAAGTGAAGGTTGCTACCGGTGCGTGCGTCGCATGATGTTGACATTCGACGGTAGCGCGGCATCGCGAATCCGCGCGGTGGCAGGCGGAGGTTCGCTTTGCGAAATAGTCTATTTTGGACTATTCCAAAATCGCTTGCAACCTTGCGGCTCTTCGCATCGAGCCGCCAATGGAAAAATCTATCTACTCCCGCCGATACGCTTTGTTCGCGAAGCTGCTGCGAGCAGCTAGAGAAGAGGCGGGCTTTACACAAGAAGAGGTCGCAGCTCGCCTTGAGACCACTCAGACCTTCATTAGCAAGTGCGAGCGCGGCGAGCGCCGGCTGGATGTTATTGAACTGTGTAGCTGGTGTGAGGCTCTGGATATTCCGGCCAGCCAGTTCGTCGCTGAACTTGAGCAGAAGCTTTGACCGGCTGAGTGCGCTCATCGAGAACGGGCAGCATCATCTGAAAAAATGACCGTTGTCAGATGACGGTGCAATGCAAGTTCCCCGTGTGCACAACTCTGCTGCCCACACCACACGGGTGTGGACAGCCGCCCTGCGGGCGGTACCAGAGTTGCACACACTCGGACGTCTGACGCGCCGGCTTTGCCGGCTTGCCCAAATTGGAAGAAAGAAAATGCCACGCAGACGAATCCAGTCCGCGGAGGTCAATACGCGCTTGTATCCAGCCTAACCCACAATTTTCGGCAAGTACTCGTTTAGTCCACCCCGAGCTAGAGCCAAAAACACATGTGGGTAAAGAAAACGCCCGCCTTCACGAGGGAAAGCGGACGTTTATCAACAAAAAATACTCTTTGTCTGTTTTAGAACGGAATATCGTCGTCCATCTCGTCGAACCCGCCGCCTGCCGGCGCGCTCGGACGGCTCTGGCCGCCGCCACCCGCACCGCCACCCGCACCGCCACGCGTCGCGCCGCCGGCACGACCGCCGCCACCGCCGCGCTCCGCCTGCTCGCCGCGGCCGCCGCCACCACCGTAGCCGCCGCCATAACCGCCTTCGTCACCGCCGCCACCGCCGCCGCCCGAACCACCGCGGCCGCCGAGCATCTGCATCTGTTCGGCAACGATTTCGGTCGAGTAACGGTCCTGGCCGTCCTGGCCCTGCCACTTGCGCGTACGGATGCGGCCTTCGATATAGACCGACGAACCCTTCTTCAGGTATTCGCTGACGATTTCCGCCAGACGGCCGAAGAACGCGACGCGATGCCACTCGGTCATTTCCTTGAAATCGCCACTCGCCTTGTCCTTGTAGCGATCGGTCGTCGCGAGACGGATGTTCGCAACCGCGTCGCCGCTCGGCAGGTAACGGACTTCAGGATCGGCGCCGAGGTTGCCGACGAGGATGACCTTGTTGACGGATGCCATGTGTTTCTCCAGTAAATTCGATGCGGGGCCGCCCGCGAAAGCCGTCGGAGCGGCCCGCCGGGCGAGCCGGCGAACGCCGCCCGTGCCTGCCCGACGATCAGATTCAGGCCTTGCGCGGCGGCGCTTTCATGCTGGCCGCGATTATAAGCCACGCGGCAACGAGCCCCGAACACGTGTAGAACACCGTGTTCGCCCCGCCGTGCTTCAGCAGCCAGCCGCCCACGATGCCGCCGAGCGCGAGCCCGACCGATTGCGTGGTGTTGTAGACACCCGTGGCCGCGCCCTTGCGCGAACCCGGCGCGAGCTTCGACACGAGCGACGGCTGCGACGCCTCCAGGATGTTGAACCCGAGGAAGTACACGAACAGGATCGCCGCCACAATCAGAATGGTATGCGGTGCGCTGCCGAGCAACAATTGGCCGATCAGGATAGCCAGAATGCCGCCGAGCAGCACCGGCTTCATCTTGCCCCGCTTTTCCGCGACGATGATCGCCGGCACCATCATCACGAACGCGAGCCCCATCACCGGCAGGTAGACCTTCCAGTGCGCGGCGACCGGCAACCCGCCGTCCACCAGCAGGCGCGGCACGACGAGGAACAGCGCCGTCTGCGTCGCATGCAGCACCAGCACGCCGAAGTTCAGGCGCAGCAGCTCGACGTTGTGCAGCACCTCGGCGAACGGCGCGGGCACGTGCACGGGCTTGGCCGCGTCGGGCACGATCCACAGCACGACGCCGATCGCGAGGATCGACAGCACGCCGACGATCGCGAACAGTCCGCTCATCCCGACCCAGTGGAACACGATCGGCGCGCCGACGATCGCGACCGCGAACGACACGCCGATCGAGCCGCCGACCATCGCCATCGCCTTCGTGCGGTTCTGCTCGGAGGTCAGGTCGGCGATGAACGCGAGCACCGCGGACGACACCGCGCCCATCCCCTGGATCACGCGGCCGACGATGATCCACGTGATGTCGTGCGCGAACGCGGCGACGAAGCTGCCGAGCGCGAAGATCACGAGGCCCGTGGCGATCACCGGCTTGCGGCCGAACTTGTCGGACGCCCAGCCGTAGAAGATATAGAACAGCGACTGCGTGACGCCGTAGGCCCCGAGCGCGATACCGACGAGCAGCACGTTGTCGCCGCCCGGGATGGTTTTCGCGTAGACCGAGAACACCGGCATGATCATGAACAGGCCGAGCATGCGCAGCGCGAAGATCGCCGCGAGCGACGTGGTCGCGCGCAGTTCGGGCGCGGTCATGCGGGAAGACGTGGCAGACGGATTGGACATCGGGAATGAATTTCGAATGATCGGAATGTCCGCCCGGCGGCGGGCGGCGGAAGATCAGGACCGGCGGCCTGGCGGCCTTTCGGGCCACACGTCGGGGCCGGATGCAGGCGGCCTGCGGGCCGCCCGGAACGTGCGGCGCGACCGCTTTCCCCGGCGCAGGTGTCGCCTTGCTGCCACCTGCTGTAAAGGCTGGGGGCCGTAAACGACGGTCTCGAAAAGCCGTTATAGTAGCAGGTTTGGTTCCCTCCATTTTCGCCAGGTTCATGGAACAGATCCGTATCCGTGGGGCACGCACCCACAACCTGAAAAACGTCAATCTCGACTTGCCGCGCCACAAGCTGGTCGTGATTACCGGGTTGTCCGGGTCGGGCAAGTCGTCGCTCGCGTTCGATACCCTTTATGCCGAAGGCCAGCGCCGCTACGTGGAAAGCCTGTCCGCATACGCCCGCCAGTTCCTGCAGCTGATGGAGAAGCCCGACGTCGACCTGATCGAGGGGCTGTCGCCGGCGATCTCGATCGAGCAGAAGGCAACGTCCCACAATCCGCGTTCGACCGTCGGCACGGTCACCGAAATCCACGACTACCTGCGACTTTTGTACGCACGTGTCGGCACCCCGTACTGCCCCGACCACGACATCCCGCTCGAGGCGCAAAGCGTGTCGCAGATGGTCGACGCGGCGCTCGCGCTGCCCGAGGAAACCAAGCTGATGATCCTCGCGCCCGTCGTCGCGAACCGCAAGGGCGAGCACGTCGAGCTGTTCGAGGAGATGCAGGCGCAGGGCTTCGTGCGCTTTCGCGTGCGCTCGGGCGGCGGCGCCGCGAACGAAGGCGTCGCGAAGATCTACGAGGTCGAGTCGCTGCCGAAGCTGAAGAAGAACGACAAGCACACGATCGACGTCGTCGTCGATCGCCTGAAGGTGCGCCCGGACATGAAGCAGCGGCTCGCCGAATCGTTCGAGACGGCGCTGCGCCTCGCCGACGGCCGCGCGATCGCGCTCGAGATGGATACCGACCGCGAGCACCTGTTCAGCTCGAAGTTCGCGTGCCCGGTCTGCTCGTACTCGCTGCAGGAGCTCGAGCCGCGCCTGTTCTCGTTCAACAACCCGATGGGCGCGTGCCCGGAATGCGACGGCCTCGGTCAGATCACGTTCTTCGACCCGAAGCGGGTCGTCGCGCACCCGTCGCTGTCGCTCGCCGCCGGCGCGGTGAAGGGCTGGGACCGCCGCAACCAGTTCTACTTCCAGATGCTGCAGAGCCTCGCGGCCTTCTACGAATTCGACATCGACGCCGCGTTCGAGGATCTGCCCGAAAAGATCCGGAAGGTGCTGCTGTTCGGCTCGGGCAAGCAGACGATTCCGTTCTCGTACATCAACGAGCGCGGCCGCACGACGATCCGCGAGCACGTGTTCGAAGGGATCATCCCGAATCTGGAGCGCCGCTACCGCGAGACCGATTCGGTCGCGGTGCGCGAAGAGCTGTCGAAATACCAGAACAACCAGCCGTGCCCGTCGTGCGACGGCACGCGCCTGCGCCGCGAGGCGCGCCACGTGCGGATCGGCACCGGCGACCACGCGCGCGGCATCTATGAAATCAGCGGCTGGCCGCTGCGCGACGCGCTCGGCTATTTCGACGGGCTGACGCTCGAAGGCGCGAAGCGCGAGATCGCCGACAAGGTGATCAAGGAAATCGTCGCGCGCCTGACGTTCCTGAACAACGTCGGCCTCGATTACCTGTCGCTCGAGCGCAGCGCCGAAACGCTGTCGGGCGGCGAGGCGCAGCGGATCCGGCTCGCGTCGCAGATCGGCTCGGGCCTCACGGGCGTGATGTACGTGCTCGACGAGCCGTCGATCGGGCTGCACCAGCGCGACAACGACCGCCTGATCGCGACGCTCAAGCATCTGCGCGACCTCGGCAACTCGGTGATCGTCGTCGAGCACGACGAGGACATGATCCGCACGGCCGACTACGTCGTCGACATGGGCCCCGGCGCGGGCGAGCACGGCGGTATCGTGGTCGCCGAAGGCACGCCGAAGCAGGTGCAGTCGAACCCGCAATCGCTGACCGGCCAGTATCTGGTCGGCAAGCGCGTCATCGAGTACCCGGACGAGCGGCTCGCACCCGATCCGGAGCGGATGCTGCGCATCGTCGACGCGCACGGCAACAACCTGAAGCACGTCGATCTCGAACTGCCGGTCGGACTGCTGACCTGCATCACCGGCGTGTCGGGCTCCGGCAAGTCGACGCTGATCAACGACACGCTGTATCACGCGGTCGCGCGCCACCTGTACGGCTCGGCTGCCGAGCCGGCGCCGCACGAGGCGATCGAGGGCCTCGAGCACTTCGACAAGGTGATCAACGTCGACCAGTCGCCGATCGGCCGCACGCCGCGCTCGAACCCGGCCACGTACACCGGCCTGTTCACGCCGATCCGCGAGCTGTTCTCGGGCGTGCCGACCGCGAAGGAGCGCGGCTACGATCCGGGCCGCTTCTCGTTCAACGTGAAGGGCGGCCGCTGCGAATCGTGCCAGGGCGACGGCGTGCTGAAGGTCGAGATGCACTTCCTGCCGGACGTCTACGTGCCGTGCGACGTGTGCCACGGCAAGCGCTACAACCGCGAAACGCTCGAAGTGCAGTACAAGGGCAAGAACATCAGCGAAGTGCTCGACATGACGGTCGAGCACGCGTACGAGTTCTTCAGCGCGGTGCCGGTCATCGCGCGCAAGCTGAAGACGCTGCTCGACGTCGGCCTCGGCTACATCCGCCTCGGCCAGTCGGCCACGACGCTGTCGGGCGGCGAGGCGCAGCGCGTGAAGCTGTCGCTGGAGCTGAGCAAGCGCGACACCGGCCGCACGCTGTACATCCTCGACGAGCCGACCACCGGCCTGCACTTCCACGACATCGCGCTGCTGCTGGAAGTGATCCACCGGCTGCGCGACCAGGGCAACACGGTCGTGATCATCGAGCACAACCTCGACGTGATCAAGACGGCCGACTGGGTGATCGACCTCGGCCCCGAAGGCGGCGCCGGCGGCGGCCAGATCATCGCGCAGGGCACGCCCGAGCAGGTCGCGAAGACGAAGGCGAGCTTCACCGGCAAGTACCTCGCGCCGCTGCTCAAGCGTCCGACCCACAAAGTCGCGGCCGGCTGACGCCGTTCCGCCGGTTCCGCCCTTCCCCGCGCGCGGCGGCCCAGCCGCGCGCGTGTCGACGGCAGGCCGCCCCCTCGTTTTCCCTTCTGCGTTTACACCACGCGCCAAACGGCCCGTTTGCGGACCATAATGGCAGCTATACTTTACGGTCGTAAGGTTCGCCATCCGCACCAATCCGGTGCAGCATCGGGCGACCGGCATCGGGCGACCGGCATCGGGCGACCGGCATCGGGCGACCGGCATCGGGCGACCGGCATCGGGCGACCGGCGCTCTGCCTCGCGCTGCGCGGCACGACACACCGAGGGACAGGAATCCACGATGGAGAAGCAACAAGAGTCGCGCGACACGCAGAACCGCGAGCCGCACCTGCGCAGCGTGCGGCTGACGAGCGACTTGAGCCTGCCGAAGCTGTCGGCGCTCGAGATCGGCAGTTATCTCTTCGCGCTCGTCATGATGTGGCTCGTCCTCGAGCTCCGGCTGCTCGGCGGGATGCTGGCCGGCCTGCTCGTCTATCAGCTGATCCACACGATCGCGCCCGTGATCGAACGCCATACCACGAGCATGCGCGCGCGCTGGGTCGCTGTCGTGCTGCTGTCGATCGCGATCGTCGGCGGGCTCACCGGCCTGACGATCGGCATCATCGAGCATTTCGAGCACACGGTGCCGAACCTGCAGAGCCTGCTCGACCAGTTGATGCAGATCGTCGAGCAGACGCGCGCGCGCACGCCGGCGTGGATCGCCAATCTGCTGCCCGTCGACGTCGAACAGATGAAGACGAAGGCGGCCGTGCTGATGCATTCGCACATGGACCAGCTCCAGCAAAGCGGCAAGAGCGTCGCGCGCGGCTTCGGCCACGTGCTGTTCGGGATGATCATCGGCGCGATGATCGCGATCGGCGTCGAGCAGGGCAAGGTGCGCCGGCCGCTGTCGACCGCGCTCGTCACACGCGTGTCGCGCTTCGCCGATGCGTTCCGCCGCATCGTGTTCGCGCAGATCAAGATCTCGGCGATCAACGCGGCCTTCACCGGCATCTACCTGCTCGTCGCGCTGCCGATCTTCCACCAGCGGCTGCCGCTGTCGAAAACGCTCGTGCTCGTCACGTTCATCGTCGGCCTGCTGCCCGTGATCGGCAACCTGATCTCGAACACGCTGATCGTCGCGGTGTCGCTGTCGGTCAGCATGGGCACCGCGATCGCGTCGCTCGCGTTCCTCGTGGTCATCCACAAGCTCGAATATTTCCTGAACGCGAAGATCATTGGCGGCCAGATCGAGTCGCGCGCGTGGGAGCTGCTATTGGCGATGCTGATCATGGAAGCCGCGTTCGGGCTGCCGGGCGTGATCGCAGCGCCGATCTTCTATGCGTACCTGAAACGCGAGCTGTACCTGCTGCGGCTGATCTGAAGCCGCCCGCTCGCCAACGGCGAAAAAAATGCCGCGCCCGGTGAAGGGCGCGGCATTTTTGCTTCCGGAACCCGCTGTTCGGGTTGGCCGATCAGCGGAACACGACCGTCTTCGTCCCGTTCAGCACGATCCGGTGCTCGACGTGCCACTTCACCGCGCGCGCGAGCGTCACGCACTCGACGTCGCGGCCGATCGCGGTCAACTGGTCGGGCGTCATGCTGTGGTCGACGCGCTCGACTTCCTGCTCGATGATCGGGCCTTCGTCGAGATCGGTCGTCACGTAGTGCGCAGTCGCGCCGATCAGCTTCACGCCGCGGTCGAACGCCTGGTAGTAAGGCTTCGCGCCCTTGAAGCTCGGCAGGAACGAATGGTGGATGTTGATCGCGCGCCCGGCGAGCTGCTCGCACATGTTCGGCGACAGGATCTGCATGTAGCGCGCGAGCACGACGAGATCGGCCTGATGCTCGTCGATCACTTCCAGCACGCGCGCTTCCTGCGCCGCCTTCGCGGCATCGGACGACCCGCCGACCAGCGGGAAGTGATGGAACGGAATGTTGTAGCTCGCGGCGAGCTGGTAGAACTCCTTGTGATTCGACACGATCGCCGGAATCTCGATCGGCAACTGGCCGGTGCGATAGCGGAACAGCAGGTCGTTCAGGCAGTGGCCGATCTTCGACACCATGATCACGACGCGCGGCTTCACGGCCGCATCGTGCAGCTCCCAGCGCATCGAGAATTGTTCGGCAAGCGGCGCGAATTCCTTGCGAAGCGTGTCGAGCGCCGACGCGGCATCCACGCCGCCGCCGTCCTGCTCGAAGTGCACGCGCATGAAGAACTCGCCGGTGCGGCTGTCGCCGAACTGCGCGGAATCGAGGATGTTGTTGCTGCGCTCGAACAGGAAGCCCGAGACCGCATGGACGATGCCGTGCCGGTCGGGGCACGACAGTTTCAAGATAAAGCTGTGATCGGTCGGCATGACCGCTACTCCCATTGTTTCCGTATTCGTCAAATTGCCCGTTCGCGCCGCGCGGCGCGCGTCACGCGGCCGGTACGAACAGCGCGTCGATGCCGGCCGCGTCGGCCGCCGGAATCCAGCGGTGGCGCAGCAGCGTATCGAGCGTCGCGAGGCTCGCATCCATCGTCGCGCGGCCTTCGCGCAACCAGCCGATCACCTCCGGCACGCCGGCCAGCAGGTGTTCGGCCACTTCGCCGTCCTGGTTGCGCGGCGCGAAGTCGTGCGGCAGCGGCAGGTCGTACACGAAGATCAGTTCAGACTGCGTGCCTTCCGGCAGCGCGTTCAGCACCTGTACCGCGCGGCCCGCGATCGCACGCGCCGCCAGGTCGGCCGGAATGCCGGCTTCTTCCCAGCATTCCTTCGCGAGCGTCTCGTGAACGCCCAGCCCCCAGCCGATCCCGCCGGCGACGACGTTGTCGAGCATGCCGGGGTCCGTGGCCTTGGTCGCGCTGCGGCGGCCGAGCCACAGCTTCGGCGTGGCCGCGGCGGCCGGCTCGCCCGGCGTAACCGCGTATTCTACGATGCCGTTCACGTGCACCGCATAGGTCTGCGTGCCGAAGAAGCGCGACGCGGCGCGCTCGATGTACGCGAGCGGCGGATCGTCGAAGCGGTTGCGTATCGCATAGATCTCGTCGCGCCAGCCGGGAATCGCGCCTTCGGCGGCGAGCGCGCCGATCGCGCTGGCGAGCGCCATGCTGCGCGCGTCGACCGAATCGTAGCGCGCCGACAGCACGACCCGCTCGCCGGTCAGCTCGAACACGTCGGGCCAGCGCGCGAGCTTCGCGACGTCCCGGCGGCGCACCCAGCCGACCGCCTGGCCGGCGATCTCGAAGCGCAGGTGCGCGGCCGGATCGAAGCGGCGCGCGGCCGCGATGCAGGGAAACGTCATCGCGGTCAGTCCTTCAGCGCGACCCGGATGCCGATCGCGATGAACGTCGCGCCGGCGATCCGGTCGAGCCACACGCCGGCCTTCGGGCGACGCTTCAGCCACGCGCCGATCATGCCCGCGCCGACGCCGAACAGCGAGAAGACCGCGGCCGTCTGCAGCATGAACAGCGCGCCGAGCTCGAACATCTGCAGCGTCACGCCCTGCGCGCCGTGCGGATCGACGAACTGCGGCAGGAACACGACGAAGAACAGCGTGACCTTCGGGTTCATCAGGTTGCCGATCACGCTCTGCCGGAAAATCGCGCCGAGCGGCTGCGGCGGGCGCGCATGCGCATTCGCGAGGCCCTGGCTGCGCAGCGCCTTGATACCGATCCACACGAGGTACGCGGCGCCCGCGAGCTTCAGGATCTGGAACGCGACCGGCGACGAACGCAGCACGGCCGCGACGCCGAGCGCCGCGAGCGTCGTGTGGAACAGGATCCCCGCCGTGAAGCCGAGCGCGGCGACGAAGCCGGCCGCGCGGCCCTGCGAGATGCCGCGTGCGAGCACCTGCAGGTTGTCGGGCCCCGGCGCGAGCGTGATCGCGATCGACGTGGCGAGAAACAGCATGAAGTTGGGCATCGTGACCTCGCTGCGTAGCGTGACCCGGGTGAACCGGGCAAGCCGGGGCGGTACCCCGGGGCGGACCGGCGTTCAGTGGCCGGAGAATTCGGTAACGGTATAGACGGGCAGGCCGGCGTTGCGCAGCAGCGCGGAGCCGCCGAGATCGGGCAGGTCGATGATCGCCGCGCCTTCGACGACCACCGCGCCGAGCCGCTGCAGCAGGTTGCGCCCCGCCATCATCGTGCCGCCGGTCGCGATCAGGTCGTCCATGATGATCACGCGGTCGCCGGGGCGGCACGCATCTTCGTGGATCTCGACCGTCGCGCTGCCGTATTCGAGGTCGTACGATTCCGAACGGGTCTTGTACGGCAGCTTGCCGACCTTGCGGATCGGCACGAAGCCGACGCTCAGCTCGTACGCAACGATCGGCGCGATGATGAAGCCGCGCGCGTCGAGGCCCGCGACGTAATCGAGCTTCGCATCGACATAGCGTTCGACGAACAGGTCGACGAGGATGCGCAGCGCCTTCGGGCTCTGCAGCAGCGTCGTGATGTCGCGGAACTGCACGCCCGGCTGCGGCCAGTCGGGCACCGTGCGGATCTGGCTATGGATAAAGGCGACCGGATCGAGCGGTGCGCCCGACGACGAATGCGGCATGAAACTCTCCGAAAAAAACGGTGCGCGAAGATCGGGCACCGTTTCTGATCAATACGGGTCAGGTTGCGAATCGCGGCTCACGCGGCCGCGGCGGGCGGATCGCGCCGATGGCGCGACAACCGCTCCTCCGCGAGCGCGAGCGCCTCGGGCAGCCCGCGCAGCACCACGATGTCGCTCGCGCGCAGCTTGGTTTGCGGATCGGGTTCGACGCCGCGAATACCGTGCCGGCGGATCGCGGTGACTTCCAGCCCGAGCGCGTACAGCCCGAGTTCTTCCAGCGAACGCCCGACCGCGTCCGCGCGCGCATCGACCGGCACCGATTGTAGCCGCACCTGCTCGTGATCGTCGTCGTCCGCATCGTCCGCGCCGCGGAAATAGCCGCGCAGCAGGCTGTAGCGCTCGTCGCGCATCTCCTCGACGCGCCGCACGACCTTGCGCATCGGCACGCCGACCAGCACCAGCGTATGCGACGCGAGCATCAGGCTGCCCTCGACGATCTCCGGAATCACCTCGGTCGCGCCGGCTGCGAGCAGCTTCTCCAGATCGGCATCGTCGACCGTGCGCACGATCGCCGGCAGCGTCGGCTCGAGCTCGTGCACGTGGTGCAGCACGCGCAGCGCGGACGGCGTGTTCGCGTAGGTGATCGCGACGGCCGCCGCACGGTGGATACCGGCCGCGAGCAGCGACTCGCGGCGCGCCGCGTCGCCGAACACGACGGATTCGCCGGCCGTCGCGGCCGCGCTGACGCGATCGGGATCGAGGTCGAGCGCGACGTACGAAATGCCTTCCTGCTCGAGCATGCGCGCCAGGTTCTGGCCCGCGCGGCCATAGCCGCAGATGATCACGTGGCCGCGCTGCTTGAGGCTTTGCGTCGCGATCCGCGTCATCTGCAGCGATTGCTGCATCCACTCCGTCGACGACAGCCGCATCACGATGCGGTCGGCGTTCTGGATCAGGAATGGCGCGGCGAGCATCGACAGCAGCATCGACGCGAGGATCGCCTGCAGCAGCGTCGAATCGACGAGATGCCGGTCGAGGATCAGGTTCAGCAGCACGAAGCCGAATTCGCCGGCCTGCGCGAGGCCGATCCCCGTGCGCATCGCCACGCCCGGCGTCGCGCCGAACAGCCGTGCGAGCCCCGCGATCATCGTCGCCTTGAACAGGATCTGCCCGACGAAAAAGCCGAGCACGATCAACGGATGCTCCCAGATCACGCGCGGATCGAGCAGCATCCCCGTCGTCACGAAGAACAGGCCGAGCAGCACGTCGCGGAACGGCTTGATGTCCTCTTCCACCTGATGGCGGAACGGCGTCTCGGAAATGAGCATCCCCGCGATGAACGCGCCGAGCGCGAGCGACAGGCCGAAGCGGTCGGTGACGAACGCGGCGCCGAGCGTGACGAGCAGCAGGTTCAGCACGAACAGCTCCTGCGAGCGGCGCCGCGCGACGACGTTGAGCCAGCGCGTCATGAAACGCTGGCCGATGACCAGCAGCAGCGTGAGCGCGATCACGATCTTGACCGCCGCGAAACCGAGCGTGATCGCGAGATCCTTCGACGATTCGGCGCCGAACGCGGCGATCACGATCAGCAGCGGCACGACCGCGAGATCCTGGAACAGCAGCACGCCGAAGATGTTGCGGCCGTGCTCCGTCTCGATCTCGAGCCGCTCGGCGAGCATCTTCGACACGATCGCCGTCGACGACATCGCGAGCGCGCCGCCGAGCGCGATGCTGCCCTGCCACGTGATGTGCACCCAGCGCTCGAACAGCACGCCAAGCACGAGCGCGAGCACGAGGGTCGCGACGACCTGCAGCAGGCCGAGCCCGAACACGAGCCGCTGCATCGCCCTCAGCTTCGCGAGCGAGAATTCGAGGCCGATCGAAAACATCAGGAACACCACGCCGAATTCCGCGAGGTGCTCGGCCCGTTCGAGATCTGCCGCGACGCCGAATGCGTGCGGGCCGACCAGGATGCCGACGGTCAGGTAGCCGAGCATCGGCGGCAGGTTCAACGAGCGGAATACGACGACGCCCACCACCGAGGCCAGCAGCAGCAGCAGGGTCATTTCGAGCGGGGAAATCACAGGCGAAGCGTCCTCGTTCGTCGGGGCCACGGCAATGCGGGCGCGGGTGGTGGCGGTGGGCAGGCGACATCGGACGAGTCCGAAGGCGCGGCGCGGCGAACAAACGCCTTTGCTATACTCCGCGCATGATAGCGAAAATCAATGATGATCGGGCGCTCGCGCTCGCCCGCGACGTGCTCGACATCGAGGCGGACGCCGTGCGCGCGCTGCGCGACCAGCTCGACGGCGGCTTCGTCCAGGCCGTTGCGCTGCTGCTCGGCTGCCGCGGCCGCGTCGTGGTCTCCGGGATCGGCAAATCGGGGCATATCGCCCGCAAGATCGCGGCCACGCTGGCCAGCACCGGTACGCCGGCCTTCTTCGTCCACCCTGCCGAGGCCAGCCACGGCGACCTCGGGATGGTCACCTCCGACGACGTCTTCATCGGCATCTCCTATTCCGGCGAATCGGAAGAGCTCGTCGCGATCCTGCCGCTCGTGAAGCGGATCGGCGCGAAGTTGATCGCGATCACGGGCCGCGCGGGGTCGAGCCTCGGCACGCTCGCCGACGTGAACCTGAACGCCGCGGTCTCGAAGGAAGCGTGCCCGCTGAACCTCGCGCCCACCGCGAGCACGACCGCCGCGCTCGCGCTCGGCGACGCGCTCGCCGTCGCCGTGCTCGACGCGCGCGGCTTCGGCTCGGAAGATTTCGCACGCTCGCACCCGGGCGGCGCGCTCGGCCGGCGCCTGCTCACCTACGTGCGCGACGTGATGCGCTCGGGCGACGACGTCCCGTCCGTCGGGCTGAATGCAACGCTGTCGGACGCGCTGTTCCAGATCACCGCGAAGCGCCTCGGCATGACGGCCGTGGTCGACGCCGACGGCAAGGTCGTCGGCATCTTCACGGACGGCGACCTGCGCCGCGTGCTCGCGCGCGACGGCGACTTCCGCACGCTGCCGATCACCGAAGTCATGACGCGCGACCCGCGCACGATCGCGCCGGATCACCTGGCGGTCGAGGCCGTGGAACTGATGGAGCGCCACCGGATCAACCAGATGCTGGTCGTCGATGCCGACGGCGCGCTGATCGGCGCGCTGAACATGCACGACCTGTTTTCGAAGAAGGTGATCTGATGAGCGCAGCGCTGACTGCGGCCGAACGCGCAAGCCGCGTGAAGCTGATGATTTTCGACGTCGACGGCGTACTGACCGACGGCGGCCTGTTGTTTACAGCGGCCGGCGACGCGATGAAGTCGTTCAATTCGCTCGACGGCCACGGCGTGAAGCTGCTCGGCGAAGCCGGCATCGCGACCGCGATCATCACGGGCCGCCGCTCGGACATCGTCGCGGCGCGCGCGAAGGAAATGAAGATCGCGCACCTGTTCCAGGGCGTCGAGAACAAGCTTGCCGTGTTCGCCGACCTGATCGCGTCGCTCGGCCTGACGGCCGACGCCTGCGGCTACATGGGCGACGACTGGCCCGACCTGCCGGTCATGCTGCGCTGCGGCTTCGCAGCGGCCCCCGCGAACGCGCACCCCGAGGTGATCGCCCGTGCGCACTGGGTCGCCGAAGCCCGCGGCGGCCACGGCGCCGTGCGCGAGGTCTGCGATGCGATCCTGCGCGCGCAGCGCCGCTACGACGCGCTGCTCGCCGCCGCCTGCGGAGCCTGACCGATGAGCACGCATTTCCGCTGGACCCAGATGCTGCCGCTCGCCGCGGTCGCCGCGCTCGCGGGCGTCACCTGGTGGCTGCTGCAGGCCACGCTGCCGCCGCCCGGCGAGGGCGCCGCGCAGCCGAAGCGCCATACGCCCGACTACTTCGCGGACAACTTCTCGGTCACCGAGCTCGACCAGTCCGGCACGACCCAGTACCGGCTGACGGCCGCGAAGCTGGTCCATTACGAAGACACCGAAAGCAGCGACCTGACCGATCCGGCCATGCGCGCGTTCCAGCCCGGCAAGCCCGTCGTGACGACCACCGCGAAGCGCGGCACCGTCAACGGCGACGTGTCGATCGTCGATTTGTACGACGATGCGCGCATCCTGCGCGCGGCCGGCGGCGGCGATCCGCAGATGCAGGCCGATTCCCAGCATTTCCGGATCTTCGTCAATGACGATGTGATCCAGACCGAAAAGCCGGTTAAACTTCAGCGCGGCCTGTCGCTCGTCAACGCGACCGACGGCATGAAGTACAACAACGTCACCCGGGTCATCGAGCTTTACGGCAACGTGCGCGGCACGATCGCCGCGGCGGACACGTCCGGCGGCTCGAAAGGTCAACCCAAGTGACGCATCCCTCACGTGACTGCATGAACGAACCGTTCCCTCGACAGATTTCCGGCGGCGCTGCGCGCGCCGTCCGCGCCGCGCTCGCCGCGACGCTCGTGGCGCTCCCGCTCGTCGGGCTGGCGCCGCTCGCCCATGCCGAGAAGGCCGACCAGAACAAGCCGATCAACGTCGAGGCCGACAACCTGACCTACGACGATCTGAAGCAGGTCACGGTCGCGACCGGCAACGTCGTGATCACGAAGGGCACGATCATCATCAAGGGCGATCGCGTCGAAGTGCGCCAGGACCCGGAAGGCTACCAGTACGCCACCTCGTTCGGCAGCGGCAAGAAGCACGCGACGTTCCGCCAGAAGCGCGAAGGCCTCGACGAATACATCGACGGCGACGCCGAGCGCATCGACTACGACGGCAAGCAGGACCTGACCACGCTGACCACCGCCGCGACCGTGCGCCGCCTGCAGGGCACGTCGACCGTCGCCGATACCGTGCACGGCAGCGTGATCACGTATGACGGCCAGCGCGACTTCTACACCGCGAAGGGCGGCAAGGACGTCGCGGCGCCGGGCAACCCGAACGGCCGCGTGCGTGCGATGCTGTCGCCGAAGAACGGCGGCCCCGCGCCGCTGAACGGGGCGCCGGCCAAGCTGTCGCCGTCGACCACGATCCAGGGAGCGCCCGGCCAATGAACGCGCTCCCGAACCGCCAGCCGGCCGGCACCACGAGCTCGCTCGTCGTCCGCAACCTGAAGAAGCGCTACGGCTCGCGCACGGTCGTCAAGGACGTGTCGCTCGACGTGAAGAGCGGCGAGGTCGTCGGCCTGCTCGGCCCGAACGGCGCCGGCAAGACCACGTCGTTCTACATGATCGTCGGCCTCGTGCCGACGGACGCAGGCGAGATCTCGCTGAACGGCAGCTCGATCGGCCTGCTGCCGATCCACAAGCGCGCGTCGCTCGGCCTGTCGTACCTGCCGCAAGAGGCGTCCGTGTTCCGCAAGCTGACCGTCGAGGAGAACATCCGCGCGGTGCTCGAGCTGCAGCACGGCGAAGACGGCAAGCGGCTGTCGAAGGACGCGATCTCGTCGCGCACCGAAGCGCTGCTCGACGAGCTGCAGATCGGCCATCTGCGCGAGAACCCCGCGCTGTCGCTGTCGGGCGGCGAACGGCGCCGCGTCGAAATCGCGCGCGCGCTCGCGACCAACCCGAGCTTCATCCTGCTCGACGAACCGTTCGCCGGCGTCGATCCGATCGCGGTGCTCGAGATCCAGAAGATCGTCAAGTTCCTGAAGCAGCGCAACATCGGCGTGCTGATCACGGACCACAACGTCCGCGAAACGCTCGGCATCTGCGACCACGCGTACATCATCAGCGACGGTTCGGTGCTGGCCGCCGGCGCGCCGAGCGAAATCATCGAAAACGAAAGCGTGCGCCGCGTGTACCTCGGCGAACACTTCCGCATGTAACTTTCTCCTCGTGGCTGGCTGCACCCCGCCCGGCATCGCCGCGCGGAGCCGCGCCCCGCTTGCATCCACGCCCGCGGCCATGCCCGCGGCCAGGCGGCGCGCCGCGCGTAATCGCGGATGGCTCAATGCGCCTGGGTCGTGGCAAACTGCCGGTATGACTCCCTCCTTGCCATGAAAGCCAGCCTCCAACTTCGCCTGTCGCAACATCTGGCGCTGACGCCGCAGCTGCAGCAGTCGATCCGGCTCCTGCAGTTGTCGACGCTCGAATTGCAGCAGGAAGTCGCGATGGCCGTCGCGCAAAACCCGCTGCTCGAGAACGACGACGAATGGATCGCGAGCCCGCTGCGCGTCGCGGCGGACGGATCGCTGATCGCGCAGACGCCGCCCGCACAGAACACCGAGCCCGCCACGACGAACGGCAGCGGCACGTCCAGCGATCGCGCGGAGCGCGACGAGCCGGCCGGCGCCGACGAATACGACGGTTACGGGTCCAGCGACGGCAACGACGGCCCGCAGTGGAACCTCGACGAATACGGCCGCTCGGGCGGCGCGTCCGACGACGACGACCTGCCGCCGCTGCAGGTGCAGGAAGCCGCGACGTCGCTGCGCGACCACCTGTCCGCGCAGTTGCGCGTCACGCAGGCCGGCCCGCGCGATCGCGCGCTCGTGATGTTCCTGATCGAATCGCTCGACGACGACGGCTACCTGACCGCCACGCTCGACGAAGTGCTCGCCGACCTGCCGCCCGAACTGGAAATCGACTGCGACGAACTGAACGCGGCGCTCGCGCTGCTGCACAGCTTCGACCCGGCCGGCGTCGGCGCGCGCTCGGCCTCCGAATGCCTGAAGCTGCAGTTGCTGCGTCTCGATCCGTCCCCGACGCGCACGCTCGCGCTCGACATCGTGTCGCAGCATCTCGAACTGCTCGCCGCCCGCGACTTCACACGGTTGCGCAAGCACCTGAAGGCGAGCGACGACGCGCTGCGCGACGCGCATGCGTTGATCCGCTCGCTCGAACCGTTCCCCGGCGCCGCATACGGCAAGGCCGAGGCCGACTACGTCGTGCCCGATATCATCGTGAAGAAGGCCGGCCAGGGATGGCTCGCGGAGCTCAATCCGGAGGTCGTGCCGCGCCTGCGGATCAACAACCTGTACGCGAACATCCTGCGCAACAGCCGTGGCGATCCGTCGGCCGGATCGCTGAAGCAGCAGCTTCAGGAAGCGCGCTGGCTGATCAAAAACATCCAGCAGCGTTTCGACACGATCCTGCGTGTCGCGCAGGCTATTGTCGAGCGTCAGAAGAATTTCTTTGCGCACGGCGAAATTGCCATGCGCCCCTTGGTTTTGCGGGAAATAGCTGATACGCTGGGCCTACACGAGTCGACTGTCAGCCGTGTGACAACCGGGAAGTACATGCTGACCCCGTTCGGGACGCTCGAATTTAAGTACTTCTTCGGATCTCACGTTTCGACCGACACCGGTGGCGCCGCCTCGTCGACCGCCATCCGAGCCCTCATCAAGCAACTGATAGGAGCTGAAGACCCAAAATCGCCACTTTCGGACAGCCGCATTGCCGAGCTGCTGGCAGAACAGGGTTTCGTGGTCGCGCGCCGCACGGTTGCGAAATATCGCGAAGCCCTCAAGATCCCGGCAGTGAATCTGCGCAAGTCTCTTTAAGCCTGCTGCCTGCCCGGCGGCAGGCGTGTTCCGGCCACCGCGCACACGGGGAACAGGCCGGGCGACCTGTCCGCGATACGCCGCCTCGTGCGGCACGGGCAAGTCGACCGGAGCGCCGCCTCGATGCGGCCGGGTGGTCACTCGCTTGGAGAAGCACTATGAACCTGAAGATCAGTGGACATCATCTCGAAGTCACGCCTGCAATTCGCGAATACGTGATCACCAAGCTGGACCGGGTGCTACGGCATAGCGATCAGGTGATCGATGGCACTGTGATCCTCTCGGTCGACAACCACAAGGAAAAGGACAAGCAGCAGCGCGCGGAAATCAATCTGCACCTGAAGGGCAAGGACATCTTCGTCGAAAGCGCGAACGGCAACCTGTACGCCGCGATCGATCTGCTGATCGACAAGCTGGATCGCCAGGTCGTCAAGCACATGGAGCGCCTGCAAACGCACGCGCACGACCCGATCAAGCTGCAGCCGTCGATCGACCAGATCGAACTGCCGCCGCAATAACCGTCACTGCAACACGCACGCCGCCCGGTTCGCCGGGCGTTTTTTTTGCGACTCCCGAAGGTGCAACCGGTCGGTCCGTGCTGCGCCACGCACGCGGCTGTGCTCTATAATGTTCCGGTTATCGCCGGGGGGTGTTGGATGCGGTAGCGGCGTTGCAGGTTGCCATGCCACATGCCTTGATATCGCCGAACATGGAAAATCAGTCCGCCGCCGCAAGGAGACCCCAGGCCGCCCAATCGCCTGCCAACATGAATCGCCTAGCCAAAATCCTGCCCATAGAGAACGTCGTCATCGACCTCTCGGTCACCAGCAAGAAACGCGTCTTCGAACAAGCCGGGCTGATGTTCGAGAATCAGAACGGCATCGGCCGCAGCACCGTCACGGACAACCTGTTCGCACGCGAGCGCCTCGGTTCGACCGGGCTCGGCGAAGGTGTCGCGATTCCGCACGGCCGCATCAAGGGCCTCAAGCACCCGCTCGCCGCGTTCGTCCGCCTCGCCGATGCGATCCCGTTCGAAGCGCCCGACGGCCAGCCGGTCGGCCTTCTGATCTTCCTGCTCGTCCCCGAGCAAGCTACCCAGCAGCACCTCGAGATCCTGTCGGAAATCGCGCAACTGCTGTCCGATCGCGACGCACGCGAGCGTCTGCACAACGAAACGGATATCGCCGAGTTGCATCGCCTGCTCACTCAGTGGCAACCTTGAGTTGTTCCGGGCGGAATATTTCCCCGTACCAGGCGGCACGCGCCGCCGTCCAGGGCCGCCCGGCGCCGGCCCGGCATGGCGACGTCCGTCGCCGCGCGCCCGCACCGGCCCATTGGAGTGACGAGAGTCATGGATACGTCCAGCATCAACGCCCAGAGCATCTTCGACGACAACGCAGCCACGCTGAAACTGAGCTGGCTGACGGGGCATGAAGGCTGGGAACGCGGCTTTTCGGCCGACACCGTCGGCAACGCAACATCGAGCGCCGACCTCGTCGGCCACCTGAACCTGATCCATCCGAACCGGATCCAGGTGCTCGGCGAAGCCGAAATCGACTACTACCAGCGACAGACCGACGAAGACCGCTCGCGCCACATGGCCGAGCTGATCGCGCTCGAACCGCCGTTCCTCGTCGTCGCCGGCGGCGCCGCGGCGCCGCCCGAACTGGTGCTGCGCTGCACGCGCTCGTCCACACCGCTGTTCACGACGCCGATGTCGGCGGCCGCGGTGATCGACAGCCTGCGGCTCTACATGTCGCGCATCCTCGCGCCGCGCGCGACGCTGCACGGCGTGTTCCTCGACATCCTCGGGATGGGCGTGCTGCTGACCGGCGATTCGGGCCTCGGCAAGAGCGAGCTCGGCCTCGAGCTGATCAGCCGCGGACACGGCCTCGTCGCCGACGACGCGGTCGACTTCGTCCGTCTTGGCCCCGATTTCGTCGAAGGGCGCTGCCCGCCGCTGCTGCAGAATCTGCTCGAAGTGCGTGGCCTCGGCCTGCTCGACATCAAGACGATCTTCGGTGAAACCGCGGTGCGACGGAAAATGAAGCTGAAGCTGATCGTCCAGCTCGTGCGGCGCCCCGACGGCGAATTCCAGCGCCTGCCGCTCGAAAGTCAAACCGTCGACGTGCTCGGTTTGCCGATCAGCAAGGTCACGATCCAGGTCGCGGCGGGCCGCAACCTCGCGGTGCTCGTCGAGGCGGCCGTCCGGAACACGATCCTGCAGTTGCGCGGAATCGACACGTTGCGCGATTTCATGGATCGACAACGACTCGCGATGCAGGATCCCGACAGTCAGTTCCCCGGCAAACTGGTGTAACCCGCACGCGCCCGGCCGCGCAACGCCGACGCGTCGAGCCGGTGCTATGATGAAACGTCAGGATTCTCCGTTCCCATGCGCATCGTCCTCATTACCGGCATCTCCGGCTCAGGCAAGTCCGTCGCGCTGAACGCGCTCGAAGACGCAGGCTATTACTGCGTCGACAACCTGCCGCCGCACGTGCTCCCCGAACTCGCCCGCTACCTCGCCCAGGACGGCCAGCGCCGGCTTGCGGTCGCGATCGACGCGCGCTCCAGCGCGTCGCTCGATGAAATGCCCGGCCTGATCCGCGAGCTGTCCCGCGAGCACGACGTGCGCGTGCTGTTCCTCAACGCGAGCACCCAGGCGCTGATCCAGCGCTTCTCCGAAACGCGCCGCCGCCATCCGTTGTCCGGCTCGCGGTCGCACGATGCGGACGTCGGCCTGCTGTCGTCGCTCGAGGAAGCGATCGAGCGCGAGCGCGAGCTCGTCGCGCCGCTCGCCGAATTCGGCCACCAGATCGATACCAGCACGCTGCGCGCGAACGCGCTGCGCACCTGGGTCAAGCGCTTCATCGAGCAGAAGAACAACGACCTGATGGTGATGTTCGAATCGTTCGGCTTCAAGCGCGGCGTGCCGCTCGACGCCGACCTGATGTTCGACGTGCGCGCGTTGCCGAACCCGTACTACGACCACCAGTTGCGCCCGCTCACCGGGCTCGACCAGCCGGTCATCGCCTTTCTCGACGCACTGCCGATCGTCCATCAGATGATCGACGACATCCATGCGTTCCTGATGAAATGGCTACCGCACTTCCGCGATGACAACCGCAGTTACCTGACCGTCGCCATCGGCTGCACGGGCGGCCAGCATCGCTCGGTGTTCATCGCGGAAACGCTCGCCGCGCGCCTCGCGCGCGACGCGAACGTGATCGTGCGGCATCGTGACGCGCCAGTGGATGTCGACGCGTCGTCGCGGCTCGTCTCCGAGGTCGATCGACCCTAGCGACACCCGCCCCCACGCCCGCGCGCCATGTCCTCCCTCTCGACCACCCTGATCGACCTGCCGCTGTTTCCGCTGCACACGGTGCTGTTTCCGGGAGGGCTGCTCCCGCTCAAGGTGTTCGAGGCACGCTATCTCGACATGTCGCGCGCATGCCTGCGCGACGATGCGCCGTTCGGCGTGTGCTTGCTCAAGAGCGGGCCCGAAGTCGCGCAGGACGGCGCGGTGTCGGTGCCCGAAACCATCGGCTGCATGGCGCGCATCACCGAATGCGATACCGGCGAGTTCGGGATGCTGTATCTGCAGGCGGTCGGCACGCAGCGTTTCGAGCTGCTGTCGTATCGCGTCGAAAGCAACGGGCTGCTGGTCGGCATCGCGGAGCCGCTGCCCGACGACATCCCGCTCGAAGGCGAACAGGCGCTCGCGCAGTTCGGCTCGTGCGCCGAGGTGCTCGAGCGCATCATCGACGCGCTGAAGAAGTCCGATCCGGAGAAAATGCCGTTCGGCGAACCGTTCCGCCTCGACGATCCGAGCTGGGTATCGAATCGCCTCGCGGAACTGCTGCCGCTCGACCTGCGCGCGCGGCAGAAGCTGATGGAGTTTCCGGACGTCGGCGCGCGCATCGACGCCGTGCACCACGTGCTCGACCGGCACGGCTGGCTGTAACGCCGCAGGCTCCGTCGCGCAGCGCACCTGCCCGGCGCACGCCTGCCTGCGCGACGGCACAGCCGCGGCAATCAGGCGCCTTCCCGAACGCGGCCCGCGCCGCGCCCTACGCCGTTCGTTACAGCAGCGGCCCGCTCAGCGCATCGAGCAGCTTGCGCACGGGCGCCGGCACGCCGTACGCGTCGAGCCGGCTCAGCGGCACCCATGCGGTGTCCGCGTCCCGCGCCGGCGACGGCAGGCCCTTGCCCCCCGTCAGATCGCTCAGCCGCGGCTCGATTTCGAGCCGGAAATGCGTGAACGTATGCGTGAGCGGCGCGAGCGGCACCGTGCCGCCGCCGCCGAAGCCGCGAGCGAGATCCGCGAGCGCGGCATCGCCGTCCGCTTGCGGCAGGCTCCACAGTCCGCCCCAGATGCCGGTCGGCGGCCGGCGCTCGAGCAGCACGGCGTCGCCGTCGCGCAGCACGAGCATCCAGGTCTTGCGCGTCGGCACGGCCTTCTTCGGCCGCGCGGCCGGCAGTTCGCGCTGACGGCCGGTCGATTGCGCGACGCAGTCGCCCGCGAACGGGCAGCGCGCGCAGTCGGGTTTGCCGCGCACGCACAGCGTCGCGCCCAGATCCATCAGCCCCTGCGTATACGCGCTCACGTCGGCCGCGTTCGCGGCGTCGGGCAGCAGCGATTCGGCGAGCGCCCACATGTCGTTCTCGACGCGCTTCTCGCCCGGAAAGCCCTCGACGCCGAATACCCGCGCGAGCACGCGCTTCACGTTGCCGTCGAGGATCGTCGCGCGCGCGCCGTACGCAAACGACGCGATCGCGGCGGCCGTCGAGCGACCGATGCCCGGCAGTTCGGCCAATGCGTCGGGGGTCGCCGGAAACGCGCCGCCGTGCTCGGCGACGACGACCTGCGCGCAGCGGTGCAAATTGCGCGCGCGCGAGTAGTAGCCGAGCCCCGCCCACAGCGCCATCACGTCGTCGCTCGGCGCGGCCGCGAGCGCGGCGACGTCGGGGTAGCGGTCGAGAAAACGCGTGTAATACGGAATGACGGTCGATACCTGCGTCTGCTGCAGCATGATTTCCGACAGCCAGATCCGGTACGGATCGCGGGTGTTCTGCCACGGCAGGTCATGGCGGCCATGCTCGCGCTGCCACGCGACGAGACGCGTGGCGAACGTGCGGTGCAGCGGCGTGACGGGGAACGGAGCGGGGGCGATGCGGGGCAGCTTCAAGTTTGTCTGATGGCGGAAAAGGGTTTCAACGCTGGCACGTCGGGCAGAAATAGGTCGATCGCTGGCCCTGCACGATCTGGCGGATCGATGTGCCGCATACGCGGCACGGCTGGCCGGCGCGATCGTAGACGAAGCAGTCGAGCTGGAAGTAGCCGCTTTCGCCGTTGCTGCCGACGAAATCGCGCAACGTGCTGCCGCCGCGCTCGATCGCGTCGGCGAGCGTCGCGCGTACCGCATCGGCCAGCCGCTCGTAGCGCGGCAGCGACACCTTGCCGGCGGCCGTCGTCGGCCGGATGCCGGCGCGAAACAGGCTCTCCGACGCGTAGATGTTGCCGACGCCGACAACCATGTCGCCCGCGAGCAGCGCCTGCTTGACCGATACCGTGCGGCCGCGTGTACGCGCATGCAGCAACGCGCCGGTGAACGCCGGCGAGAACGGCTCGACGCCGAGGCTCGCGAGGAGCGGATGCGCATGCACGTCGCCTGCGTCGCGCGGATGCCAGAGTACGGCGCCGAAGCGGCGGGGATCGCGGAACCGCAGCACGAATTCGTCGAAGATCCAGTCGATGTGGTCGTGCTTCGCCGCGACCGGCACGCCAGTTGCGGGCAACACGCGCAGCGTGCCGGTCATCCCGAGATGGACGATGAACCAGCCCGCATCGACCTCGAACAGCAGGTACTTGCCGCGGCGCTCGACGGCGAGCACCTCGCGCGCGCGCAACTGTTCGGCGAGCCCCGCCGGCACGGGCCAGCGCAACATCGCGGTACGGACGTCGACACGCTCGACGCGGCGGCCCGCGACAAAGGGCTCGATGCCCCGGCGCGTGACTTCGACTTCTGGCAACTCTGGCATGTTTTGCGGGTCTGAGGCTACGGTCTGTTTACATAGGAACGCGAGCGCTGCCACGAGAACGGCCGCGCTCGCGGCGCCCCCGAACGAGACGCGGGAATGCCCGAAATCGCCCGCCCGGCAGCACGCGAGACGGGCGATTTCGGGCATTCGCATGGGGATTCCACAGGTAAGCGGACCCTATCACGATCGTGCGTGTATTGTAGCGAGCGCGTTACAATCGGTTGAAACATCGAACGGATTTCCATGACCCTGCCCTCGAAGCTGCTTCAGAAGCGCCCCGCCGCCGTGCGCGGCGCGCGCGCCTTCCCGGTCCGCCGTGCAATCGGTGCCGCGCTGCTTGCCGCCTGGACCCTCACCGCCTTTCCGGCCCACGCGCAGGATCCGGCCTCGGACGACGCGGAGCCGCAGGGCGCGTTCGAGCATGTGATGCCGGACGAGCAGAAGAATCTCCCCGGCGTGCCGCTGACGAGCCAGATCGTCTACCAGGTGCTCGCCGCCGAGGTCGCGCTCCAGCGCAACCAGCCGGCACCGGCCTACCAGACCTACCTCGCGCTTGCCCGCGACACGCGCGATCCGCGCATGGCGCAGCGCGCGACCGAAATCGCGCTCGGCGCGCAGAGCCCGGCCGACGCGCTGTCCGCCGCGAATCTGTGGCGCCAGTACGCACCGGATTCGAACCGCGCGTCGCAGGTCGACGCCGCGCTGCTGGTGCTCGCCGGCAAGCCGGCCGACGCGCAGCCGATGCTCGCGCGCGAGCTGGCCCGTGCGACCGGCGACACGCGCGGCCCGGCGATCCTCGCGCTGCAGGCGCTGCTCGTGCGCGGCCCCGACCGCGTCGGCGGCCTCGCGGTGCTGAAGGACATGTTGAAGAACGACATGAATCGCCCCGAGGCGCAGCTCGCGATCGCGCGGCAGCAGCTCGCGGTCGACGACAAGGACGGCGCCGCGCAGTCGCTGAAGCAGGCGCTGCAGATTCGCCCCGATTACCTGCCGGCGGCGCTGATGCTGTCGCAAATGGGGCCGGCGGAACGCGCGGCGGGCATCGCGTCGTTCGAGAAGTATGTTCAGCAGAATCCGAAGTCGCGCGACGCACGGCTCGCGCTGTCGCAGCTCTATCTCGCCGACGATCGTCTCGACGACGCACAGAAGCAGTTCGAGACGATGCGCAAGCTCGACTCGAAGGATCCGACGCCGCTGATGGCGCTCGCGCTGATCAAGATCCAGCAGAAGAAGCTCGACGAGGCGACCGGCTACCTGAAGCAGTACGTGCAGCTCGGCGACAAGCAGCCGAATCTCGACGTCGGCCAGGGCTACATCTACCTCGCGCAGATCGCGATCGACCAGAACAACGACGCGCAGGCGTCGCAATGGCTCGACAAGGTCGACCAGACGAGCCAGCACTACCTGCCCGCGCAGATCACCCGCGCGCAACTGCTGCAGAAACAGGGCAAGACCGACGAGGCGCGCAAGGTGCTCGACAACCTGCCGATCACGGATCCGCGCGACGCGGCCGTGGTGGCGCGCACCGATGCGTCGATCCTGTTCACGGCGAAGCGCTATCCGGAAGCGGAGGCGCGGCTCGGGCAGGCCGTCCAGGACTTCCCGGACGATCCCGACCTGCGCTACGACTACGCGATGGCGGCCGAAAAGACGGGCCACTATGCGACGATGGAAAAGCAGTTGCGCGAGCTGATCCGTACGCAGCCCGACAACCCGCAGGCCTACAACGCGCTCGGCTATTCGCTCGCCGACCGCAACCAGCGCCTGCCCGAGGCCAGCAAGCTGATCGACAAGGCGATGGCGCTCGCGCCGAACGACGCCTACATCATGGACAGCCTCGGCTGGGTGAAGTACCGGATGGGCGACACGGCCGGCGCGACGAAGGTGCTGCAGCGTGCATACGAACTGCAGCCGAACGCCGAAATCGGCGCGCATCTCGGCGAGGTGCTTTGGAAGAGCGGCGCGCAGGACGACGCGCGCAACGCGTGGCGTGCCGCGCAGAAGCTCGAGCCCGACAACGAAACGCTCGTGCAGACGCTGAAACGCCTGCAGATCAACGGCCTCTGATGCGGATGTTCCCGATGTTTTCCCTGTCCTCCCGCGCGTGGCGTACGCTCGCCGCGGCCAGCGCGGCGCTCGCGCTCGCCGGCTGCGCGAGCACGCCGCCGTCGGCCGGCACGCCGGCGGGCGCCGCCCTGCAGACGGCGGCAACGCATGCGTACCACGGCCGCTTCGCGGTGCGGTACGACGATCGTCTCGGCAACCCGCAGAACGTGTACGGCAACTTCGACTGGCAGGAACACGGCGACGACGTGTCGCTCGAACTGCGCAGCCCGCTCGGCCAGACGCTCGCGGTCGTGAAAGCGACGCCGCACGCGGCGTCGCTCGAATTGCCGAACCGTCCGACCCAATATGCGCCGGACGTCGGCGACCTGATGCAGAAGACGCTCGGCTTCGAGCTGCCGCTCGCGGGCCTGCGCTACTGGCTGCTGCCGAGCGCCGCGCCCGCGACGCCCGCGGAAACCGTGCGCGACCCGGCCGACGGCACGCGCATCAAGCAGCTCCGCCAGGACGGCTGGACGATCGACTACCTTGCCTACGCGGATGCCCCGGCCACGGGCGTCAAACGCGTCAACCTCGTGCGCGCGACGCCGCCGCTCGACATCAAGCTCGTGCTCGATCAGTGAGCACGCGCGCCTAGCCCCCGATACCCGCATGACCGATTCGACCCGCTCGCTGCGCAACTGCCTGGCGCCCGCGAAACTCAACCTGTTCCTGCACATCACCGGTCGCCGCCCGAACGGCTATCACGATCTGCAGAGCGTATTCCAGCTGCTGAACTGGGGCGACACGCTGCACTTCACGCGGCGCGACGACGGCCGCGTCGCACGCGTCACCGACGTGCCCGGCGTGCCCGAGGAAAGCGATCTCGTCGTACGCGCGGCCAACCTGCTGAAAGCGCATACGGGCACCGCGCACGGCGTCGACATCGAGATCGACAAGATCCTGCCGATGGGCGCCGGTCTCGGCGGCGGCAGCTCCGACGCGGCGACGACGCTGCTCGCGCTGAACCGCCTGTGGCAACTCGATTTGCCGCGCGCCGAACTCCAGTCGCTCGCGGTCAAACTCGGCGCCGACGTCCCGTTTTTTATTTTTGGAAAAAATGCGTTCGCAGAGGGTATCGGAGAAGAATTAGCTGAGGTAGAATTGCCGACTCGCTGGTTCCTGGTTGTGACGCCACGCGTTCATGTCCCGACCGCTGAAATATTTTCAGATGAGTTGTTGACAAGAGATACGAAGCCCGTCACAATTGCTGACTTTCTTGCACAGCAAACCAGCGATGCGGGATGGCCAGATAGCTTCGGCCGGAACGATATGCAGGAAGTTGTAACAAGGAAGTACGCGGAAGTTGCGCAGGTGGTCAAATGGTTGTATGATGTGACCCCCGCGAGGATGACCGGCTCCGGAGCAAGCGTGTTTGCAGCGTTTCACGGCAAGCACGAGGCAGAAGCGGCGAAAGCCAGACTGCCCGCCAGTTGGAATGGCGCAGTTGCCGAGAGCCTGAACGAGCATCCGCTCTTCGCTTTCGCGTCATGAAGTTTTACTTTGCCGAACGGCCTACACGAGTTCGGTGAAGTTATCAGTTAAGTGTAGGGGAGTCGCCAAGTTGGTCAAGGCACCGGATTTTGATTCCGGCATGCGAGGGTTCGAGTCCTTCCTCCCCTGCCAAAAATTTTCCCGCATTTCCCGCCCAAGCCTGAAGCAGGTGCACGATGAGCAGCCACAGCCATGATGGCCTGATGGTCTTTACTGGCAACGCGAATCCCGCGCTCGCCCAGGAAGTCGTCAATATCCTTGGTATCCCCCTCGGCAAAGCGATGGTCAGCCGTTTCTCCGACGGCGAGATCCAGGTCGAGATCCAGGAAAACGTGCGCGGCAAGGACGTCTTCGTCCTGCAATCCACGTGCGCACCGACGAACGACAACCTGATGGAACTGATGATCATGGTCGATGCGCTCAAGCGCGCATCCGCCGGCCGGATCACTGCAGCCATCCCCTACTTCGGCTATGCGCGTCAGGATCGCCGCCCGCGTTCGGCGCGCGTCGCGATCTCGGCGAAGGTCATCGCGAACATGCTGGAAATCGCCGGCGTCGAGCGGATCATCACGATGGATCTGCACGCCGACCAGATTCAAGGCTTCTTCGACATTCCGGTCGACAACATCTACGCCACGCCGATCCTGCTGGGCGACCTGCGCAAGCAGAACTACTCGGATCTGCTCGTCGTGTCGCCGGACGTCGGCGGCGTGGTGCGTGCCCGGGCACTCGCGAAGCAGCTCAACTGCGATCTCGCGATCATCGACAAGCGTCGCCCGAAGGCGAACGTCGCCGAAGTGATGAACATCATCGGTGAAGTCGAAGGCCGCACCTGCGTGATCATGGACGACATGGTCGATACGGCCGGCACGCTCTGCAAGGCCGCGCAAGTGCTGAAGGACCGCGGTGCGAAACAGGTGTTCGCGTACGCGACGCACCCGGTGCTGTCGGGCGGCGCCGCAGATCGCATCGCCGCATCGGCACTCGACGAGCTGGTCGTGACCGACACGATTCCGCTGTCGGCCGAATCGCTGGCGTGCTCGAAGATCCGCTCGCTGACGAGCGCGAGCCTGCTGGCCGAGACGTTCTCGCGGATTCGCCGCGGCGATTCGGTGATGTCGCTGTTCGCGGAATCCTGATCGCGAAACGACGGAACAAAGTATGCGCGGAAAGCGAAGCGGCAACGCTTCGCTTTTTGCACAATCGGACGGGATAGACGAAACCCCGGCCGTTTCATCGGGGGCCGCTTGATGGCCCCGTTTCACTGCCTGGTCGCGGGCAGCCATTGGAGAATCACATGAAAGTCGTCGCTTTCGAGCGCCAACAGCAAGGTACGGGTGCGAGCCGCCGCCTGCGCAACGCCGGTAAGACCACGGGTATCGTCTACGGTGGCGAAGCCGCCCCGCAAAAGATCGAACTCGATCACAACGCCCTGTGGCACGCCCTGAAGAAGGAAGCCTTCCACTCGTCGATCCTCGACCTCGAAGTGGCCGGCCAGTCGCAACAGGTTCTGCTGCGCGACGTGCAATACCACCCGTTCAAGCAACTGGTGCTGCACGTGGACTTCCAGCGCGTCGACGCGAAGAAGAAGCTGCACACGAAGGTGCCGCTGCACTTCCTGAACGCTGAAGTCAGCCCGGCCGTGAAGCTGTCGAGCGCAGTCGTTTCGCACGTCGCGACGGAAATCGAAGTCGAGTGCCTGCCGGCTGCCCTGCCGGAATTCCTCGAAGTCGACCTGTCGAAGATCGAAGCCGGTCAATCGCTGCACGCGAAGGACATCGCGCTGCCGAAGGGCGTCGCGCTGGTCGCGCACGTCGACGCGGAAAACCCGGTCGTCGCATCGGCGACGATCCCGGCTGGCGCCGTGTCGGACGCAGCAGACGAAGGCGAAACGCCGGCTGCCTAAGCGGCCGCTCACGCGCCCAATCGATCCGTTTCACGAAACGGTCGACGCAACCCGCCGCGGCCTGCCCGGCGGGTTTTTCTTTTTCTGCGCCCAGGCGGCAGCCGCCGCCTTCGAAACGTCATGATCAAACTGATCGTCGGCCTCGGCAATCCCGGGGCGGAATACACCGCGACACGCCACAACGCCGGCTTCTGGCTGATCGACCAGCTCGCCCGCGAAGCCGGCACGACGCTGCGCGACGAGCGCCGCTTCCACGGCTTCTATGCGAAAGCGCGCCTGCACGGCGAGGAAGTCCACCTGCTCGAGCCGCAAACCTACATGAACCGTTCCGGCCAATCGGTCGTCGCGCTCGCGCAATTCTTCAAGATCCTGCCCGACCAGATCCTCGTCGCGCACGACGAACTCGACCTGCCGCCCGGCACCGTGAAGCTGAAGCTCGGCGGCGGCAGTGGCGGCCACAACGGCCTGAAGGACATCTCCGCGCACCTGTCGTCGCAGCAGTACTGGCGGCTGCGGATCGGCATCGGCCATCCGCGCGACCTGATTCCGGAAAGTGCGCGCGCCGGCGCGAAGCCCGACGTTGCGAACTTCGTGCTGAAACCGCCGCGCCGCGAGGAACAGGACGTGATCGACGCATCGATCGAGCGCGCGCTCGCCGTGATGCCGATGGTCGTCAAGGGCGAACTCGATCGCGCGACGATGCAACTGCATCGCAACTGACCGCCCGTCGCACCGGCCCGGTGCATCGGCCGTTCGGCGCAACCGGGCGGCCTCGCTCGCCCCACCGCGGCGCGCACATGCGGTACTCTCGACGTTTTGCCCGACAGGAGCCATGCGGTGAGCCGTTACTGGAGCGACGTCGTTCAGCAACTCGTGCCTTACGTGCCGGGCGAACAGCCCGCACTCGCGCATCCCGTCAAGCTGAACACCAACGAGAATCCCTATCCGCCGTCGCCGCGCGTCGTCGCGGCGATCGCGCGCGAACTCGGCGACACCGGCGACACGCTGCGCCGCTACCCGGACCCGGTCGCGCGCGCGCTGCGCGAGACGGTCGCGGCCCATCACCGCATCGCGCCCGAGCAGGTGTTCGTCGGCAACGGCTCCGACGAGGTGCTCGCGCACGCGTTCCAGGCGTTGCTCAAGCACGACCGGCCGCTACGCTTTCCCGACATCACGTACAGCTTCTATCCGACCTACGCGCGCCTGTACGGCGTCGAGACCACGGTCGTACCGCTCGCGGACGATTTCTCGATCCGCGTCGACGACTATCTCGACGACGCCGGCGGCGTACTGTTTCCGAACCCGAATGCGCCGACCGGGCGCGCGTTGCCGCTCGCTGACGTCGAGCGGATCGCGGCCGCGAATCCGTCGTCGGTCGTCGTGATCGACGAAGCGTACGTCGATTTCGGCGCGCAGTCGGCCATCACGCTGATCGACCGTCATCCGAACCTGCTCGTCGTGCATACGACGTCGAAGGCACGCTCGCTCGCGGGCATGCGCGTCGGCTTCGCGTTCGGCGATGCGGCGCTGATCGACGCGCTGAACCGCGTGAAGGACAGCTTCAACTCGTATCCGCTCGACCGGCTCGCGCAGGTGGCCGCGCAGGCCGCCTACGAGGACGCCGATTATTTCCACGCCACCTGCCGGCGCGTGATCGACAGCCGGGCGCGGCTCACGCATGCGCTCGACGCACTCGGCTTCGAGATCGTGCCGTCGGCCGCGAATTTCGTGTTCGCGCGCCATCCCGCGCACGATGCGGGCACGATCGCGGCGAAGCTGAAGGAACGGGAAATTTTCGTGCGGCACTTCCGGCTGCCGCGAATCGACCAGCACCTGCGCATCACCGTCGGCACCGATGCCGAATGCGATGCGCTCGTCGCGGCGTTGCACGAGCTGCTGGCCTGACACGAAAGAACCGGCGCCGGGCGGCGCCGATCCGAAAGCGCGACGCGCGCGAGCCCATCGAGGCGCGCGCGTCAGCGCAGGATCACGATGCGTCGTCGCCCTTGGCGGCGATCAACGCGTGATACTTCTCCATCAATTGCGCGTGCGATTCGTCATGCTGCGGATCGCGCGGAATGCATTCGACCGGACACACCTGCTGGCACTGCGGTTCGTCGAAATGGCCGACGCACTCGGTGCACTTGTTCGGGTCGATCACGTAGATCTCCGGGCCCATCGAAATCGCGCCGTTCGGGCACTCGGGCTCGCACACGTCGCAATTGATGCACTCGTCGGTAATCATCAAAGACATACTGATCTCACTTCTTCAGGCCGCCGGCCGGCTTCGCAACGAAACCGGCCGGCGCCGCGTCACGCGGCAGGGCCTCCGATCGCGGCGACCTTCTCGGTCAGCCACTTCTCGACGGACGGGAACACGAACTTGCTGACATCGCCGCCCAATTGCGCGATTTCGCGCACGATCGTTCCCGAGATGAACTGGTACTGGTCGGACGGCGTCATGAACATCGTCTCGACGTCGGGCAGCAGATAGCGGTTCATGCCCGCCATCTGGAACTCGTATTCGAAATCGGACACGGCGCGCAGCCCGCGCACGATCACGCGCGCATTGTTGACCCGGACGAAATCCTTCAGGAGGCCGGTGAAACTCATCACCTTCACGTTCGGATAATGACCGAGCACCTCGTTCGCAATCGTCAGACGTTCTTCGAGCGAGAAAAACGGCTTTTTCGCGCGGCTGTCGGCGACACCCACCACCAGCGTATCAAAAATGCTCGACGCACGCCGCACGAGGTCTTCGTGCCCGCGCGTCAGCGGATCGAACGTACCGGGATACACGGCGACTACCATGTCGCTCCTCCTGTCATCACGCAAACGGGATGGCAGCCGTGCGATGCGCACGCCGCTGCCGAGATGGGCATGCGTCGCCTTTGCGGCGCGCCGCCTCGTATGGAACGCGCATTATTCATCATTTTCGCGCCGCAGCAAATGATAGTGAACCGCACCGGCCTTGCCGTGCCTCGCCACCTGCCAGCCCGAGAGCGCGTCGTGCGCGGCCGGATCGAGTTCCGCCCCCGTTTCGACGTACAGCGCGCCGCCGGCCGCGACGAGCGGCGCCGACAACGCGATCGCGCGCTCGAGCGCGGCCAGGTCGTCGAACGGCGGATCGAGGAACACGACGTCGAACGCGCCCGGCGTGAGCCCGGCCGCGAGCCGCAGCGCGTCGGCCTCGGCGATCTCGACCGAGCGGGCACCGAGCTTGTCCTTGATCGCACGAAGCTGCTGCGCGGCGCGCGGATGGCGCTCGACCATCACGACGCTCGCCGCGCCGCGCGACGCGGCCTCGAAGCCGAGCGCGCCGGTGCCCGCGAACAGGTCGAGGCAGCGCCACCCGTCGAGATCCTGGCCGAGCCAGTTGAACAGCGTCTCGCGGACGCGATCGGGGGTCGGGCGCAGGCCGTCGAGATCGAGCACCGCGAGCGGCGTGCGTTTCCAGTCGCCGCCGATGATGCGGATCGTGTGCGGCTTGCCGCGGCCAGGGGTGGCCGCCGGGCGGCCGGAAGAGGAACGGGACATACGGGATATCGACAACGGAGGGACCGGGCGCGCGCAGGGGGCGCCGCCAAACAGGCGCACGTTACCACAGCGGCGACGCGCACTGGCGCGAGCGCCACGCCGCACTGATAAAATGCACGGTTTCGGCCGCCGTGCGCCGCGCCCGCGCGAACGCAGAACGGCCCGTCCGGCGCCCCCGCCCTCGGCGGCGGCCCGCCCTCTTCCCGACGCCAGACCATGTTCAGTTTCTTCAAACGATTCAAGAAAACGCAGGAGCCCGATCCGGCGGAATCGCAATCGGCCGACGCGCAGCAAGCGGACGAAGCGTCCGACGCCGACGCGCGCGCGACGCCGCCCGCGGCCGACGTGCCGCAGGCGCCCGCGCAACCGGCCGCGCCAGCCGTCGTGATGACGGTCACGCCGACCAACGACGGCCGCGACGAAGTCGTCGAGACGGTCGAGATCGTCCCGCCGCCGCAGCAGGACGCGTCCGCGAAGAAGTCGTGGCTCGCGCGCCTGAAAACAGGTCTCGCGAAGACGGGCTCGAACATCACCGGCGTCTTCGTCAACACGAAGATCGACGAGGATCTGTACGAGGAGCTCGAAACCGCGCTGCTGATGTCCGACGCGGGCGTCGACGCGACCGAATACCTGCTCGGCGCGCTGCGCGAGAAGGTGCGCGCGGGCCGGCTGACCGATCCGCAGCAGGTGAAGAATGCACTGCGCGACCTGCTCGTCGAGTTGCTGACGCCGCTCGAGAAATCGCTGATGCTCGGCCGCGCGCAGCCGCTCGTGATGATGATCGCCGGCGTGAACGGCGCGGGCAAGACGACCAGCATCGGCAAGCTCGCGAAGCATCTGCAGAGCTTCGACCAGTCGGTGCTGCTGGCCGCCGGCGACACGTTCCGCGCGGCCGCGCGCGAACAGCTCGCGGTCTGGGGCGAACGCAACAACGTGACGGTCGTGCAGCAGGAAAGCGGCGATCCGGCCGCGGTGATCTTCGACGCGGTCAGCGCCGCGCGCGCGCGCAAGATCGACGTGATGATGGCCGACACGGCCGGCCGCCTGCCGACGCAGCTCCATCTGATGGAAGAGCTGAAGAAGGTGAAGCGCGTGATCGCGAAGGCGCACGATGGCGCGCCGCACGAAGTGCTGCTGGTGATCGACGCGAACACCGGCCAGAACGCGCTCACGCAGGTGAAGGCATTCGACGACGCGCTGGGCCTCACCGGCCTGATCGTCACGAAGCTCGACGGCACCGCGAAGGGCGGGATTCTCGCGGCGATCGCGCGGCAACGCCCGGTGCCCGTCTACTTCATCGGCGTCGGCGAGAAGGTCGAGGACCTGCAGCCGTTCAGCGCGGCGGAATTCGCGGACGCGCTGCTCGGCTGAACGCCGCCGGCTCGCGTCGCACCTCGCACAGGGCGCCTTCGGGCGCCCTTTTTCATGCGCGCCCGGTCGTTGCCCGCCACGGGCGCCGCGCTCATTCCGCGTCGGGTTGCACGCCGGGCTCGGCGGCCTTGAACGCATCGATCGTCGCCGCATGATCGACGATCCGCTGGATCGTCGGGAAACGCGTCGTGTCGATCGAGAAGCGGTTCGCGTTGAACACCTGCGGCACGAGGCATATGTCGGCGAGCGTCGGCGTGTCGCCGAAGCACAGCGTGCCGGTGCGCGGATCGTTCGCGAGACGCGTCTCGAGCGTTTCGAAGCCGGCCTCGATCCAGTGCCGGTACCACGCGTTCTTGGCGTCCTCGGGCACCTTCAGCGTGTGCTTCAGGTACTTGAGCACGCGCAGATTGTTGAGCGGGTGGATTTCGCATGCGATCTGCAGCGCCACCGCGCGCACGTACGCGCGATCGACCGGCTGCTTCGGCAGCAGCGCGGGATCGGGATGGGTTTCGTCGAGATATTCGATGATCGCGAGCGACTGCTGCAGCGTCGCGTCGCCATCGATCAGCGTCGGCACGACCGCATCCGGATTCAGCGCGCGGTACGCGTCCTTCAGTTGCTCGCCGCCGTCGCGCAGCATGTGCACGGGTGCGTAGTCGAACGGCAACTGCTTGAGGTTCAGGGCAATCCGCACGCGGTACGACGCGGAACTGCGGAAATAGCTGTAGAGCTTCATGGGATGTCTCTCGTAGTCGTATTCGGCCGGCAACGGCACGGGCGCGGCGCAGCCGATGCGCGCGTCGCCGGGAACCAGAGTGTAGCGCGGCGCGATGCGCGGCCGCGCCCGTGCGATACTCGGGGCATTCCTGATCGCTTGCCGCGCGGCCCGATGCCGGCCGCCCGCCCCACGCCCCGATGACCGCTCCCCACGATCCCGCCGCCGCGCCGTTCCCTTGCGCCCGCTTCATCAAGGAAATCGGCCGCGGCCCGCACGGCGCACGCGCCCTGTCCGCCGAGGACACGTTCGAGCTCTATCGCGCGATGCTCGATGCGCGCGTGTCGGATGTCGAACTCGGCGCGATCCTGATCGCCTATCGGCTGAAGGGCGAATCCGCCGACGAACTGGCCGCGATGCTCGCCGCCGCGCAGGCATCGTTCGAGCCCGTGCACGTGCAGGACGCCGCGTTCCGGCCGGTGTCGATCCCGAGCTACAACGGCGCGCGCAAGCAGCCGAACCTCGTACCGCTGCTCGCGCTGCTGCTCGCGCGCGAAGGCGTGCCGGTGCTGGTGCATGGAGTGGAATGCGATCCGGGTCGCGTGACGAGCGCCGAGATTTTCTCGGCACTGTCGCTCGCGCCGTCGACGTCGCACGATGCGATCGAGGACACGCTCGCCGAACGCCGGGTCGCGTTCGCCCCGATCGACGTGCTGGCGCCGCGCATCGCGCACCTGCTGTCGATGCGCCGCGTGCTCGGCGTGCGCAATTCGACGCATACGCTCGTGAAGATCCTGCAGCCGTTCGCGCCGGCCGGGCTGCGGCTCGTCAACTACACGCATCCGCCGTACCGCGACAGCCTCGCGCAGTTGTTCCGCGACCATCCGGACGCCGCGCTGGGCGGCGCGCTGCTCGCGCGCGGCACCGAAGGCGAAGCGGTGGCCGACACGCGCCGCCAGGTGCAGGTCGACTGGCTGCACGACGGCGTGTGCGACACGCTGATCGACGCCGAGCGTTCGTCGAGCGATGCACCGCCCGTCGCCCTACCCGAATCGCGCGATGCGGCGACCACGGCCGCGTGGACGGACGCCGTGCTGCGCGGCGAGGTGCCGGTGCCCGACACGGTGGCGCGACAGGTCGCGACGATCGTCCGGATCGCCCGCGTCGCGCGCTGAGGGCGCCGCGGCGACCCGCCCCTTTATCCCGACATTTGACACGCGAGCGCATCCTGGCATAGAGTGGCCGTCATGCGTTCCTTTCCGAACACCCTCCGAATTACCTCCGGCCGCCTAGCGCGGCCGCTATCGCTACGACTAGCCTAAGGCTGTCGTAGCGCCGTGTGCCGTCCGCACGGTCCTCCCAGCAGTTCCTCGCAGTACCCCTCTCGTAATTTTTACAACCCGAAGTCGTCAGCATTCGTCCGTCCATCCGTCGGCCGATTCGCGAAGATCATCCGCATCCGCGGCGCCATCGCGCGCCGGATGCGAGGCAGCGCCTACCGCCGCCCTGCCGCCCGTCTTCGCTCGCGACTTGAGACCCGAGGTCCAGAAGATGATGCGCAACCCGCAAGACAAGTACCGTCCGTTCGAGCCCGTCCGCCTCAATGGCCGCCGCTGGCCCGCCCGCACCATCGAGCGCGCGCCCGTATGGATGAGCACCGACCTGCGCGACGGCAACCAGTCGCTGATCGAGCCGATGAGCATCGAGCAGAAGCTCGAGTTCTTCGAAATGCTGGTCGCCATCGGGTTCAAGGAGATCGAAGTCGGTTTTCCGTCGGCGTCGCAAACCGACTTCGATTTCGTCCGCAAGCTGATCGACGACGAGCGGATTCCCGACGACGTGACCATCGAAGTACTCGTGCAGTCGCGCGAGGACCTGATCGCGCGCACGTTCGAGGCGCTCGAAGGCGTGCCGCGCGCGATCGTGCACCTGTACAACGCCGTCTGCCCGTCGTTCCGCCGCATCGTGTTCGGGATGTCGAAGAACGACGTGAAGGCGCTCGCGATCGACGGCACGCGCATCATCAAGGAACACGCGGCCGCGCGCCCCGATACGCAGTGGACTTTCCAGTACTCGCCGGAAACCTTCAGCATGACCGAGCTGACGTTCGCGCGCGAGATCTGCGACGCGGTCGCGCAGACGTGGCGCCCGACCCGCGACCACAAGATGATCGTCAACCTGCCGGCCACCGTCGAGGCCGCGAGCCCGAACGTATTCGCCGACCAGATCGAATGGATGGACCGCAACCTCGCGTATCGCGACAGCATCGTGCTGTCCGTGCATCCGCACAACGATCGCGGCACCGCGGTCGCGGCGGCCGAACTCGCGCTGCTCGCGGGCGCCGACCGCATCGAAGGCTGCCTGTTCGGCAACGGCGAGCGCACCGGCAACGTCGATCTCGTCACGCTCGCGTTGAACCTCTACACGCAAGGTATCGACCCGGGCCTCGACTTCTCCGACATCGACGCCGTGCGCCGCGTCGTCGAGCGCTGCAACCAGATCCCCGTGCATCCGCGCCATCCGTACGCGGGCGACCTCGTGTTCACCGCGTTCTCGGGCTCGCACCAGGACGCGATCCGCAAGGGCTTCGCGCAGCAGCGCCCCGACGCGATGTGGGAGGTGCCGTACCTGCCGATCGACCCGGCCGATCTCGGCCGCAGCTATGACGCGGTGATCCGCGTGAACAGCCAGTCCGGCAAGGGCGGCGCGACGTTCCTGCTCGAACGCGGGATGGGCTTCACGCCGACCCGCCGCGTCCAGATCGAGTTCAGCCATGCGGTGCAGACGCTCGCCGATGCGTCGGGCGAGGAAGTGACGGGCGACGCGATCTGCGCGCTGTTCGCACGCGAATTCTTCGAGACCGACGGCCCGGCCGCGCGCCACGGCAACGACGCGCGCTGGCAGAACCGCGAGATCGCAGCGGCGCCTGCCGCCGAGGCGACGCCCGACGACGCCGTGCGGCATTTCGCCGCGGCATTTGCGGCGGCCGCCGGCGTCGCGATCGACGTCGCATCGTGCGAATACACGCGCGCCGCGGACGGCCGGATCGCGGTATCGGTCGGCTGTCGGGTCGGCGAGGCGCCGCTGCGGCACGGTGTCGGCATGCACGCCGATGCGGCGAGCGCAGCGCTCGATGCGGTCGTCAGCGCGATCAACCGCTCGGCGTGGCACTGCGCGGACCGCCGCGCGGCGGCCTGAGCGCGGGCTTCGATGCAGGGTTGAAACGTCAGCGAGCGGTGCGTGACCGCCCGTGCGCCGCGCGATCCGCGCCGCACGAGGCAGCAAAAAGCGGCTCACAAGGCCGCTTCGGTCGAGGCATGAAAAGGAGCGCCACCCGCGCTCACGTCTCGGTCGCGCACCGCGTCGCCTGCCACGCGAACAGGGACCAGCGGCCCTGGGCGTGCGTGTGGACGGACGTATAGGCAATCGGGAAGACGAGGCCGCCGTTGTTCGTTTCCATCTCGATCAACGCGCGCCCGGTGACGACGCAGGTCTCGTCGCCGACCGGCAGCACGTCCTGCGACTGGATTTCGATCTGGCGATAGCGGCGGCGGCCGGCGACGATGGCGTCGATGAACTGCTGCTTGGTTTCGCGTTTGCCGTTGGTGTGGACGAAAAACACCTTGTCCGACAACAGCGCGTCGAGCGCCTCGCCGTCGCCGTCCACCATCGCCCGGAACCGGTCGCGCTCGAGCGCGCGGATCGCATCGACCACCTTCGCCATCGCCTGACTCCTCGGCAACGCGCCCGCCTTGCACGGGCGTACGGATCAGAAGTTGTACTGCAAGTAGAACTGGTGGAAATTTATACCAGGATTCGGCTCTTTGATACCCGCGTTAGACACATGTTCGAAACGGTAGCCGACCTGATATTGTTGCCGTTGCCCGAACTGCACGCCCACGCCGCCGGTCGGCGCGAACTGGAACGCGGTCGACAGCGAGAAATTGTTCGAGATCGTCGGGTGCGTCAGAAGCCGGACGCCGCCGCCCGCCTCGATGAACGGGCGAATCTCCCCGCTACTCTTGATGAAACGGAACATCGGCGTGACGCCGAACTCGCCGATGCTGCCATGGACGTTGCCGCCCGTGTGCCAGTAGCCGGCGTGCCCTTCGACGACGAACGCGAAGTGCCACCCTCCGATTTCCCACCAGTTCCAGCCCGGATCCCACACCACGCCGATATCGGCCTTGTCGATCCCGCGACGATCCGAAAACCCGCCGCCCGCCTGGATCCCCCATCGATCCGCGAAAGCCGCACCCGATCCACCCAGAAGAGATGCTGCCAGCATCGCATGCAGCACCAGCCGGCTG
The DNA here is from genome assembly GCF_001528895.1 of Burkholderia sp. MSMB1078WGS. Lineage (NCBI taxonomy): Bacteria > Pseudomonadati > Pseudomonadota > Betaproteobacteria > Burkholderiales > Burkholderiaceae > Burkholderia > Burkholderia sp. MSMB1078WGS. The sequence goes on from NZ_LPDI01000083.1 coordinate 68,804, forward strand.
CGGGGCCGGCGATTCTTCTTATTGTTCATCTGACACTCCAACTTTGTGGGTTGAATGGAGCCTGCCGCAACGGCCGGGCCCGAGCGAACTGAATGGTATGGTAAAGGACTTTTCGGATCGGCATCACGAAGCGAAATAGCTTGCTTCCAAAAAGACAAAAATCGAAATCGTCTACCGATTCCCATCGAAAACAATGGCTTACGGAACTTCGTGCCACGCCCCTTGTCGGAAGATAGACTATCGACTCGACCGATTCGATAGAAAAATGGGGAACTCGGATGCCCCCGCCTGCTCTAAGGAATTAGCACTCACCTTGCGGGAGTGCTAAGATGACTTCCGGAATCTCATCCGAGACCGGGGTTTGTCCCTGATTCCAAAGGAGTTTTTAGTGAGCAACGCCCTGACCCTCCCGAACACCCTGAGCCCGACGCCGGCCAAGGCCGAATCGGCAGGCTCGCTGGCGCTCGCAGCCCACTCGATGTTGCCCGGCCAGCTCGGCAACATCGACGCGTACATCCAGGCCGTCAACCGCATTCCGCTGCTGACCGCCGAGGAGGAACGCCGGTACGCAACCGAATTCCGCGAAGACAACAACCTCGACGCGGCGCGCCGCCTCGTGCTGTCGCACCTGCGTCTCGTCGTGTCGATCGCGCGCAACTATCTCGGCTACGGCCTGCCGCACGGCGACCTGATCCAGGAAGGCAACATCGGCCTGATGAAAGCCGTGAAGCGGTTCGACCCGGCGCAAAACGTGCGCCTGGTGTCGTATGCGATTCACTGGATCAAGGCCGAGATCCACGAGTACATCCTGCGCAACTGGCGCATGGTGAAGGTCGCGACGACGAAGGCGCAGCGCAAGCTGTTCTTCAACCTGCGCAGCCACAAGAAGAGCATGCAGGCGATGACGCCCGAGGAAATCGACGGCCTCGCGCAGGAGCTCAACGTCAAGCGCGAGGAAGTGACCGAGATGGAAACGCGCCTGTCGGGCGGCGACATCGCGCTCGAAGGGCAGGTGGAAGACGGCGAGGAATCGTACGCGCCGATCGCCTACCTGGCCGACTCGCACAACGAGCCCACCGCCGTGCTCGCCGCGCGCCAGCGCGACATGCTGCAGACGGACGGCATCGCGCAGGCGCTCGACGCGCTCGACGCGCGCAGCCGCCGCATCATCGAGGCGCGCTGGCTGCACGTCGACGACGACGGCTCGGGCGGCTCGACGCTGCACGATCTCGCCGCGGAGTTCGGCGTGTCGGCGGAACGTATCCGCCAGATCGAAGCGAGCGCGATGAAAAAAATGCGCACCGCCCTCGCCGAATACGCGTAAATCCCCGACGATTCAGAGCGCTTCATCAAAAACCGCTGCCCGACCGGCAGCGGTTTTTTTCATCCGTTTTCCACTGCTTTTCATCCGCTTTTCAGCGCCTTTCGCGCTCGCTTCTTCGCCGATTAATTGACCTGATTCATCGGGTATTACGTCATTTGCGGCGCCCTTCCGCATAACCTTGATCTGCCTCAATTTTTACCCCATGTTTCGCGACGGTCTGCCGCAGCGCAGCACTCGGCATCGGAAAGCCGTCCTTTTAAAATTGGCATGTCAGGCGCAAAAGGATTAAAACAGCTTCACGGCCGTCATAAATCCGACGTAAAGTCGCCCCCAATCCGACCTAAATCGATTCAGGATAATCGCCTTGATCTCGATCAATAAAGAGCCTGCATCGCCTTCGCGGCCGGCCGGCACGATCGGCTGGCGCGCGCGCATCGCCGCGTGGGCACGCGGGCCGACCCTCGCCCGCGACATCACCCTGGTGCTGATCGTCAAGCTGATCCTCCTGATGTCGCTCAAATACGCATTCTTCAATCATCCGCAGGCCGAGCACATGTCGTTGCCGCCTGCCGCCGTGGCCGAGAAGCTGCTCTCGGTGCCGGCGCCTGCATCTACCGAGGGAGACCACCATGATAAGTAGCGAAGTCGTCGATCTGTCGCGTCTGCAGTTCGGCATCACGGCGCTCTACCACTTCCTGTTCGTGCCGCTGACGCTCGGCCTGTCCTGGCTGCTCGTCATCATGGAAGCGGTCTACGTGATGACCGGCAAACAGGTCTACAAGGACATGACCCAGTTCTGGGGCAAGCTGTTCGGGATCAACTTCGCGATGGGTGTGACGACCGGCATCACGCTCGAATTCCAGTTCGGCACGAACTGGTCGTACTACTCGCACTACGTCGGCGACATCTTCGGCGTGCCGCTCGCAGTCGAAGGCCTGATGGCGTTCTTCCTCGAATCGACGTTCGTCGGCCTGTTCTTCTTCGGCTGGAACCGCCTGTCGAAGGTCAAGCACCTGATCGTCACGTTCCTCGTCGCGCTGGGCTCGAACCTGTCGGCTCTGTGGATCCTCGTCGCGAACGGCTGGATGAACAACCCGGTCGGCGCCGAGTTCAACTACCAGACGATGCGCATGGAGCTGACGAGCCTGTTCGACGTGCTGTTCAACCCGGTCGCGCAGGTGAAGTTCGTGCATACGGTGTCGGCCGGCTACGTGACGGCCGCGATGTTCGTGCTCGGCGTGTCGTCGTGGTACCTGCTGAAGAAGCGCGACGTCGACTTCGCGCTGCGCTCGTTCGCGGTCGCGGCCGGCTTCGGCCTCGCGGCGACGCTGTGCGTGATCGTGCTCGGCGACGAATCGGGCTATACGACCGGCGAAGTGCAGAAGATGAAGCTCGCCGCGATCGAATCCGAATGGGAAACGCAGCCGGCGCCCGCCTCGTTCACGCTGATCGGCATTCCGAACCAGGAGGAACAGCGCACCGACTACGCGATCAAGATCCCGTATGCGCTCGGCCTGATCGCGACGCGCTCGATCGACGAGCCGGTGATCGGCCTGCGCGAGCTCGCGAAGCACAGCGAGGAGCACATCCAGAGCGGGATGGTCGCGTATGGCGCGCTGCAGAAGATCAAGGAAGGCGACACGAGCGACGCGACCCGCGCACTGTTCGACCAGCACAAGCAGTATCTCGGCTACGGGTTGATGCTCAAGCAGTTCACGCCGAACGTGGTCGACGCGACGCCCGAGCAGATCAAGGCCGCCGCGCAGAAGACGATCCCGCCGGTCGCGCCCGTGTTCTTCTCGTTCCGGATCATGGTGTTCCTCGGCTTCCTGTTCCTCGCGACCTTCGCCGCTGCGTTCTGGTTCTGCGCGCGCCGCGAACTGCTGCAGGACAACCGCCGCTGGTTCCTCCGCTACGCGGTGTGGGCGATCCCGCTGCCGTGGCTCGCCGCGGAATTCGGCTGGGTCGTCGCCGAACTCGGCCGCCAGCCGTGGACCATCGCCGGCATCCTGCCGACGCACCTGTCCGCGTCGAGCCTGCAGCCGAGCGACCTGTACCTGAGCCTCGCCGGTTTCATCGCGTTCTACACCACGCTGTTCGTCATCGAGATCAAGCTGATGTTCAAGTACGCGCGCCTCGGCCCGTCGTCGCTGCATACCGGCCGCTATCACCACGAACTCGCCGCAGCCGGCGAGCGGGCCGCAGTCTGAGCACGCCCTCGCAACCGAACAAGGAATCGCTATGGACTATGCAACTCTCAAGCTGATCTGGTGGCTGCTCGTCGGCGTGCTGCTGATCGGCTTTGCCGTCACCGACGGCTTCGACATGGGCGCGACCGCGCTGCTGCCGTTCCTCGGCAAGACCGACGAGGAGCGCCGCATCATCATCAACACCGTCGGCGCGACGTGGGAGGGCAACCAGGTGTGGCTGATCACGGCCGGCGGCGCGATGTTCGCCGCGTGGCCGCTCGTCTACGCGGCGTCGTTCTCCGGCTTCTACTTCGCGATGCTGCTGGTGCTGTTCGCGCTGTTCTTCCGGCCGGTGGGCTTCGACTACCGCAGCAAGCGGCCCGACCCGCGTTGGCGCGCGGGCTGGGACTGGGGCCTGTTCGTCGGCGGCTTCGTGCCGGCGCTGGTGTTCGGCGTCGCGTTCGGCAACCTGCTGCAGGGCGTGCCGTTCAAGTTCGACAGCGACCTGCGCGTGACCTACTACGGCGGCTTCTGGGCGCTGCTGAACCCGTTCGCGCTGCTGTGCGGGCTCGTCAGCCTCACGATGCTCGTCGCGCACGGCGCCGCGTTCATCAAGATGAAGACCGACGGCGCGATCGCGCGCCGCGCGTCGATCGCGCTGCGCGTCGCGTCGTTCCTCGCGGTCGTGCTGTTCGTGCTGGCCGGCGTGCTGGTGGCGTCTTACATCGGCGGCTTCCACATCACCCACGCCGCGCCGACCGACACCGTCGCGAACCCGCTGCTCAAGGACGTCGCCGCCGGTTCGGGCCTCTGGCTCGCGAACTACGGCGAATATCCGTGGATGATCGCGGCGCCCGTCGTCGGCATCGCCGGCGGCGTGCTCGCGCTGCTGCTCGCCGGCTCGAAGCAAGAAAAGACGGCGTTCTTCTGCACGGGCCTGATGATCGTCGGCGTGATCCTGACCGCGGGCTTCTCGATGTTCCCGTTCATCATGCCGTCGTCGCTCGACCCGCGCAGCAGCCTGACCGTGTGGGATTCGACGTCGAGCCACATGACGCTGCAGGTGATGCTGTTCGCGGTGATCGTGTTCCTGCCGATCATCCTGCTCTACACGAGCTGGGTGTATCGCGTGATGCGCGGCAAGGTCACGCACCAGACGCTCGAAGAGAACAAGCACTCGATGTACTGATGCATTGAACCGGGCGGGGCGCACGCGCCCTCGTCCACCGTTTCGCAAGGAGTCGAATCATGTGGTATTTCAGCTGGATTCTCGGTATCGGCGTCGCGCTGTCGTTCGGCATCGTCAACGCGATGTGGCTCGAAGCGCGGCAGAAGCCGCAGGAAGCGCCGATGCGCGCGCGCCGCGACTGACGGCATCGACGCGCGATACGCGCGCGGCCGAGCGCGCGCGCCGCCGCCGTCAGGAAAGGAAAGAACCTCGCTTCGCGCGAGGTTTTTTTTCGTCCCGGCCGCGCGGGCAGGTGCCGTACGTCGATGCCAATTTAGCGCCAGATTGATACCACTTGAATACCAATAAAAGGTTTCATAAGATCGTTGGACACGGCCGCTAACAGGCCGATTCCTTCCGGGTGGGGGAGACATGCGAATTCCATATATGGCGTGCGCCTGCGCGCCGTGTCGACGTCCGTGTGCGAGAGCGCGCGCCGTCGTCGCGACCGTGCGCGGCCGGACGAATGCCGCCGGCTGCCGCCGCCCCGCCGGCGTGGCGATTGCCAACTGCCGCCGATGAATCCGCGCCCGCCGCCGCGCCGGTCCGACCGGCACGCATGCCCGCCACCCGTTCCGTAACGCACGCTTCCGCGTGCCGAATGCGCGCGGGGCACCCGCATCGCCCCGCGTGCTGGTATCGCCCGCAGCTCCACTGAAAGACCCGCTCGCAGCGACGTCGCGTCACGACGCCGCTACGCCCCCTTTTTCTCAGGAGTTCGAATGAAACCTACCTTGCCCTCCCTCATTGCCGGTCTGCTGATCGCGGTGCTGTCGCCGGCCGCGATCTCGGCGGCGTCGACGCCGGCGTCGGCCGCCGCCGGCGCGAGCGCCGGCGCCGCCCAGGCGGCCGGTCTCGCGGCGCTGCTGTCGGACGGCCTCGCGTTGCGCGTGGCCGTCGACAACAACCACGCGGCCGCGGCCGGCGTGCCGTGCGCCGATCTCGGCGCCGACGGCGCCGCCTGCGCGACGGGCCGCCTGATCCTGCAGAACCGCGGCCACCGGGCGATCGCCGACGGCGGCTGGAAGCTCTACCTGCACAGCATCCGCCGCCTGCTGCGGATCGATCGTCCGGGCTTCGCGCTGCGGCGGCTCACCGGCGACCTGTACGAACTGACGCCGCAGCCGGGCTCGGTGCGGCTCGCGCCCGGCGAGCGCATCGAGCTGCCGTTCGTCGCCGAATACTGGCTGCTGCGTTACAGCGACGTGATTCCGCGCCCGTATGTCGTCGTCGACGGCGCGCCGCCGGCCGTGCTGCGCTACGACGACACCGACAACGAACTGCGCTACGTCGAATCGCTGCCGGCCGACGCGCAGAACAACTCGACCGGCAACGCGCCGCCGGTGGCCGCCCGCCCCGATCCGGGCCGCGCGCTGCCGAGCGTGAAGCGCGAACAGCCGCTGCCCGGCACGCTCGATCTGCGCGGCGTCGAACTCTCGCTGCCGGACCTGCCGGACGCCCAGGTCGCGGCGCTGCGCGAGCGCGCGACGACCCTCGGGCTCGACGGCGCGCGCGTGCCGGTTCGCGGCGCACTCGCGCCGCGCCGGCTGCCGGCCGACCTCGCGACACCGGGCGGCTACCGGCTCGCGATCGGGCCGCGCGGCGTGCTGATCGAAGGCTACGATCGCGCGGGCCTCTACTACGGCGTGCAGACGCTCTTCTCGCTCGCGCCGGCCGGCGGCGGCCCGATCCCGGCGATGCTCGTCGAGGACGCGCCGCGCTTCACGCATCGCGGCATGCACGTCGATCTCGCGCGCAATTTCAAGCATCCGGCGACGCTGCGCCGCCTGATCGACCAGATGAGCGCGTACAAGCTCAACCGCCTGCACCTGCATCTGTCCGACGACGAAGGCTGGCGCATCGAGATTCCCGGCCTGCCCGAGCTGACCGAGATCGGTGCACGCCGCTGCCACGACCCGAGCGAGACGCGCTGCCTGCTGCCGCAGCTCGGCTCCGGCCCCGACAACCGCTCCGGCGGCGGCTACCTGACGCGCGACGACTACGTGGCGCTCGTGCGCTACGCGGCCGCGCGCTTCGTGCAGATCATCCCCGAGATCGACATGCCCGCGCATGCACGGGCGGCCGTCGTGACGATGGAGGCGCGCTACCGGCGGCTGCATGCGGCCGGCCGCGAGCAGGAGGCGAACGCGTATCGGCTGCTCGACCCGCAGGACACGACGAACCTGACGACGGTGCAGTTCTACGACCGGCGCAGCGACCTGAACCCGTGCGTGCCGGGCGCGCTCAACTTCGCGTCGAAGGTGATCCGCGAGATCGCGGCGATGCACACGGACGCGCAGGCGCCGCTGCAGACCTGGCACTACGGCGGCGACGAAGCGAAGAACATCTTCCTCGGCGGCGGCTTCCAGCCGCTGAACGGCACCGATCCGAACAAGGGGCGCATCGACCTGGCCGCGCAGGACAAGCCGTGGGCGCGGTCGCCCGCGTGCACGGCGCTGCTCCAGCGCGGCGAGATCAAGTCGATCGACGAGCTGCCGACGCGTTTCGCGAAACAGGTGAGCGCGGCGGTCAACGCGAACGGGATCGGCACGATGGCCGCGTGGCAGGACGGCATCAAGCATGCGAACGGGCCGCAGGATTTCAGCACGCGCCACGTGATGGTGTCGCTGTGGGACACGATCTTCTGGGGTGCGTCGGACAGCGCGCGCGACCTGAGCGGCAAGGGCTACCTGACGGTGCTCGCGCTGCCCGACTATCTGTACTTCGACTTCCCGTACACGCTCAATCCGCGCGAGCGCGGCTACTACTGGGGCTCGCACGCAACCGACGAGTACAAGGTATTCTCGTTCGCGCCGGAGAACCTGCCGCAGAACGCCGAAGTGATGGGCGACCGTGACGGCAACCCGTTCGAGGTGACGGGCACGGGGGCCGCGCCGCGCATCGAAGGCATGCAGGGCCAGGCGTGGGGCGAAGTGATGCGCAACGATACCTTCCTCGAATACATGGCCTATCCGCGGCTGCTCGCGCTCGCGGAGCGCGCGTGGCACCGGGCCGACTGGGAGCTGCCGTATGTGGCCGGCGTGCGCTTCAAGCGCGGTGACACGCACCACGTCGACATCGCCGCGCTGCAGCGCGACTGGGCCGGCTTCGCGACGCTGCTCACGCAACGCGAATTGCCGAAGCTCGACCGCGCCGGCGTCGGCTACCGGAAGCCGACCTTCACGCTGACGAATCCGTGAACGGCTGAAGGCATCCGGCGATGCGCGATGCGGGCAAACGCATCGCGCATCGCCCGCCCCAAAAAGAAAAAACGGCTTGCGACGCATACGTCGCAAGCCGTTTTCTTTTGACCGCCTGCCCGAGTCCGCCGCGCGGATCGATCAGGCCGGCTTCACCGCATCACGCCGGTTGTGCGGCCGTGCCGCCGCCCGACGGCGGCAGGCGCGCGCCGAGCTGTTCGGCATAGCGCGCCGCCGCGTTGCCGCAGACGATGTGGAACGTGTCGAGCGACACCCATGCGACGTCGAGCGTGCCGAGACGCTCGCGATCGACCGCCGACGGATCGCGCACGACCACACGCAGGCGCGTGGCGGCCACCACCTCGAGCGACGCGACGTTGGTCGCCCCGCCGAACACCGCGAGCCAGCGGGCCGGCTCCGGATCGAGCGGCCCGGCGGCCGCGCCCGTGACGGGCTGCGCGGCAGCGCCGGTTGCCGCCGATGCGGCACCGGCCGCGCCGCCGCCGATCGCGGCACGCATCTCGTCGGCGATGATGTCGGCCTCGGGCCCGATGATCACCTGCACGCTGTTGCCGCCGCGCTTGAGCACGCCGCGTGCGCCGATCGACTTCAGTTCCGGCTCCGATACCTTCTCCGGATCGACGACGGTCAAGCGCAGGCGCGTCGTGCACGCATCGACGACCGACAGGTTGGCCGCCCCGCCGAGCGCGGCGATGTAGCGTTGCGCGCGCGGTGCGGCAGCCGTTGCAGCCACGCCCGGCGCGACGAAGCCGCCCGAAGCGTACGATTGCGCGGCTGCGTCGGTCGATGCCGGCTCACGGCCCGGCGTGGCCATGTTGAACTTGCGGATGAAAAAGCGGAACAGTCCGTAGTACGCGGCGCCATACGCGATGCCGAGCGGAATCGCGATCCAGCCCTTCGTCGACAGCCCGTAGTTCAGCACGTAGTCGATCGCGCCGGCCGAGAACGTGAAGCCGAGCTTCACGCCGAGGATCTGGCAGATCGCGAGCGACAACCCCGTCAGCACCGCGTGGATCACGTACAGCACCGGCGCGAGGAACATGAAGCTGAACTCGATCGGCTCGGTCACGCCGGTCAGGAACGACGTCAACGCCATCGAGAACAGCAGGCCGCCCACCATCGCGCGGCGCTCCTTCGGCGCTTCGTGCAGCATCGCGAGACACGCCGCCGGCAGGCCGAACATCATGATCGGGAAGAAGCCGGCCATGAAGGTGCCCGCGGTCGGGTCGCCCGCGAAGAAGCGGTGCAGGTCGCCGTGCACGATCTCGCCGCCGGCGGGCGGCGTGAAGTTGCCGAACACGAACCACGCGAGCGAGTTGATGATGTGGTGCAGGCCGGTGACGAGCAGCAGACGGTTCAGGAAGCCGAACACGAACGCACCGATCGCGCCCGCCGTCGTCAGCCACTGGCCGGCCGCATCGATCGCATGCTGGATCGGCTGCCACACGTACCCGAACGCGATGCCCAATATCACGCAGACCAGCCCCGTGATGATCGGCACGAACCGCTTGCCGCCGAAGAACGCGAGGTAGTCCGGCAGCTTGATGTCCTTGTAGCGGTTGTACAGCAGGCCCGCGACGACACCCGCGATGATCCCGGACAGCACGCCCATGTTCAGCTTGGGATCGATGTCCTTCATGATCGCGGTTTCGATCAGGTAACCGATCGCGCCCGCAAGCGCCGCCACGCCGTTGTTGTCCTTCGCGAAGCCGACCGCCACGCCGATCGCGAACAGCAGCGGCAGGTTGTCGAAGATCGCGCCGCCGGCGTCGGCGATCATCTTGATGTTGAACACATCCGGCTGGCCGAGCCGCAGCAGGATGCCGGCGACCGGCAATACCGCGATCGGCAGCATCAGCGCCCGACCCAGGCCCTGTATCTTCAGAAACGGGTTCCCGTCCATTCAGTCCTCCAATCCATGTCTCGTCATTAAGCGTCGTTGACCTAATTGCTTTCGTAGTAAAACGGGTCGCGCGCCCCCCGTCGACGTCAGTCGAGCGGCCAGACCTCGCGGCTTGCTGCCCTTACCGCCTGTGCCGAATCGAGCGCGAGCAGATCCTGCGCGCGCTGACGGCACAACTGGTAATCGAGACGGCGCACACGCGCCTTGATGCCCGGCACCGACACCGGGTCGACCGACAGTTCGGTCACGCCGAGGCCCACCAGGACCGGCACCGCGAGCGGATCGCCGCCGAGCGCACCGCACACGCCGACCCACTTGCCGTGCTTTGCCGCGCCGCGCACCGCGATGTCGATCAGGCGCAGCACGGCCGGATGCAGGCCGTCGGACTGCGCGGCCAGGTCGGCCTGGCAGCGGTCCATCGCGAGCGTGTACTGGGTCAGGTCGTTGGTGCCGATCGACAGGAAATCCGCGTGCTGCGCGAGCTGGTCGGCCAGCAGCGCGGCCGACGGCACCTCGATCATCACGCCGACCTCGATCGGCTCGGTACGGCCCTGCGCGCGCGCGAATTCGTCGATGCGCTTTCTCAACCGCACGAGTTCGCCCGCGTCGGTCACCATCGGCAGCAGGATGCGCACCGCGCCGAACGGCTTCACCGCGAGCAGGCCCTGCAATTGATCGTCGAGCAGATCGGGGCGCACCTGCGCGAGACGGATGCCGCGCAGGCCGAGGGCCGGGTTCGGTTCGGGCGGCAGCGTCAGGTAGTCGACTTCCTTGTCCGCGCCGACGTCGAGCGTGCGGATGATCGCCGTGCGGCCCTGCAGCGCGTCGACGATCGACTGGTAGCTCTGCCGGTGTTCGACCGCCGTCGGCGCGGCCTGGCGATGGATGAACATCAGCTCGGTGCGCAGCAGACCGACCGCGTCCGCGCCGTTGTCGACCGCGGTGTTCGCGTCGTCGAGCGTCGCGATGTTCGCGGCGACTTCGATCGCGCGGCCGTCGACCGTCGCGGCCACCTCGCCGGCCTGTTGCCGGTTCGCCTCGCGCACGCCGTCCAGGCGCTGGCGCTCGTGCCGCGCGCGCTCGACGTCGAGCGCGGTCGGCGCGTGTTCGAGCCGGCCCGCGCTCGCATCGACGACGACCTGCGTGCCGTCCGGAATCGCGTACAGCGCGTCGCCGACCGCCACCAGCGCCGGGATGCCGAGCTGCCGCGCGATGATCGTCGCATGCGACGTCGCGCCGCCGCGCGCCATCACGAGCGCGGTCACGCGCTCGCGATCGAGCGACGACAGGTCGGACGGCGTGAACTCGTCGGCCGCGAGCACGGCCTCGTCGGGCAGCGCACGCGCGGCGCCGTTCGTGTGGCCGAGCGCGCGCAGCACGCGTTTCTCGATGTCGCGCAGGTCGGCCGCGCGTTCGGCGAGCAGCGCGTCGTCGAGCTTCGACAGCGTGTCGATCTGCGTGCGGATCGTCGCGCGCCATGCGAAGCCCGCGCCCTTGCCGAGGCTGATCAGGTCGCGCGCCGCGTCGAGCAGCGTCGGGTCCTCGAGCAGCACGCGATGCACCGCGAAGATGCCCGCTTCGCCGACCGCGCCGCGCGCCGAGGCGTTGCGCACCGTTTCGCCGAGTTCGGCGTCGACCGCCTTCAGGGCCTGATCGAGCCGGCGGCTTTCCGCGGCTGGCGTGCCGGTCGCCTGTTCGGGCGGCACGATGTCCGCATCGTCGAGACGCACCAGCGTGCCGACCGCGATGCCGGGCGACGCGCATACGCCGGCGAGCGTGTTCGGATCGATGGGCGCGCCATCGCGCGGTGCGCCGGTGTGGCGTGCGACCGTCTGCGGCGCGGGCGATTTCAGCCGCGCCGGCTGTTCCTCCACTTCGCCGTGCGCTTCGCGCAGCAGCTCGTGCTCGACCGCATCGACGGCCTGTTGCGCGTGCGCGCCGCGGCCGACCAGTTCGACCGTCGCGCCTTCGCCGGCGCCGAGGCCGAGCAGGCCGACGACGCTCGCGATCGACGCCTTGCGGCCGTCGAACAGCACATCGACGGTCGCGTCGAACCCGCGCACGGCTTCACGCGCCCGTGCGGCCGGCCGCGCATGCAGGCCGCCCGGCTGCGCGAGCACGATCTCGCGGCGCACTTCGTTGTGCGCGGCAGCACCAGCCTGCGCCGCCTGCGCGGCGGCGTCGCCCTTGCCGCGCAGCGCGAGCAACGGCGTCTCGCCGGCGGTCGCGAAACCGCTCGCGCGATCGACGACCTCGAACGCGTCGGAATTCGCGATCGCGATCACCGACACGAGCGAATGCGCGTGGCGCGCCACCGCGTCCTGGTCGAACTCGATCAACAGCGCACCCGCTTCGACGCGCGCGCCGGCTTCGACGTGCGCGATGAAGCCCTGCCCGTTCAGCTCGACGGTGTCGATGCCGATGTGCAGCAGCACTTCCGCGCCTTGCGGCGTCGTGATCGTCACCGCGTGGCCGGTGCGCGCCAAATGCGACACGACGCCCGCGCACGGCGCGACGAGCCGGCCCGCGAGCGGGTCGACGCCGATGCCGTCGCCGAACATCCCGCCGGAGAACACCGGATCGGGCACGTCGGCCAGTGCGACGATCGGCCCCGTCAACGGGCTGAGCAGAACGATCTGATCGTGGGTGGGGCTCTTCAACTGGGATTCCTCGGCGCGTCTCATCGGCTTTCTCGGCTATCAGTGCGTTTCTGTCACTTTGTTCAGGTGGCGCGGCGTGTCGGGATTGCGGCCGCGCGCGACGGCGAGATCCGCCGCCATCACGTAGAACGAAAGAATGGCGGCGATCGGGTCGAGCGCCGAATGGGCGGACTGCGCGAGCGGCAGCACGGTGCCCGATACGCCGGGCGTGCCGGCGGGCGCCGCGAGCAGCACGGCGGCGCCGCGTGCGCGCATGTCCGCGGCAAGCTGCAGCAGGCCGGCCTGCTCGGGCCCGGGCGGCGCGAACACGAGCAGCGGATAGTCGCGGTCGATCAGCTCCATCGGGCCGTGACGGACTTCGGCGCTCGAGAACGCCTCGGCCTGGATGCCGGACGTTTCCTTCAGCTTCAGCGCGGCTTCCTGCGCGATCGCGAGGCCCAGGCCGCGGCCGATGACGATCATCCGCTCGACGCCCGCGAGCGCCCCGACGGCCTGCGACCAGTCGAGCCGGCCGGCCTGCGCGAGCACGTCGGGCAGGCCGCGCAGCGCGGTCATCAGCGCGGCGTCGCGCTGCCAGTACGCGACGATCTGCGCGGACAGCGACAGCATCGCGATATAGCTCTTGGTCGCGGCGACCGACAGCTCGGGGCCGGCAAGCAGCGGCAACTGGTGCTCGCACGCGTCGGCGAGCGGCGACGGCAGCACGTTCACGGCGGCGACGGTGCGTGCGCCGGCTTCGCGCAGCGCGGCCATCGTATTGACGAGGTCGGGGCTCTTGCCCGACTGGGAAAAGGCGATCGCGAGCTGGTCCTGCACCTTCAGCGGCGCCTGCTGCAGCGTCGCGACCGACATCGGCAGCGACGCGACCGGCACGCCGAGGCGGCTCATCGTCAGGCTCGCGAAATAGCTGGCGGCGTGATCCGAGCTGCCGCGCGCGACCGTCAAGGCGACGGCCGGCGGGTGATCGAGCAATTGGCCGGCGAGCGCTTCGACGCGCGCGGTGTCGGCGATCTGCGCGGCGACGACCTGGGCGGACTCGCGCGCTTCCTTAAGCATATTCGACAATCGATTCTCCTTCGACGTAGGTCGCGGTGAGGTTCAGGTCGCGATCGAACACCGCGAGGTCGGCCCATGCGCCGCGCTCGAGGCGGCCTCGATCGGCGACGCCGAGGTAGTCGGCCGCGTAGCGCGACATCCGGTTCGACACGTCGGCGATCGGCAGGCCGAGCGACACGAGGTTGCGCAGCGCCTGGTCCATCGTCAGCGTGCTGCCGGCGAGCGTGCCGTCGGCGAGCCGCACGCCGCCGAGGCACTTCGTCACGTGCTGGCTGCCGAGCCGGTATTCGCCGTCGGGCATGCCGGTGGCGGATGTGCTGTCGGTCACGACGTACAGGCGCGGGATCGCGCGCAGCGCCGCGCGAATCGCGCCCGGGTGGACGTGCAGCAGGTCGGGAATGATTTCCGCGTATTCGGCGTGCGCGAGCGCCGCGCCGACGAGGCCCGGGTTGCGGTGATGCAGCGGCGACATCGCGTTGAACAGATGCGTGAAGCCGCATGCGCCGTGCTTGAGCGCGGCGACCGCGTCGTCGTAGGTCGCGAGCGAGTGGCCGAGCTGCACGCGCACGCCGCGCGCGGCCATCTCGCCGATGATCTCGATGTGGCCCGCGATTTCCGGTGCGAGCGTGACGACGCGGATCGGCGCGATCGACAGGTACTTCAGCACCTCGTCGAGCGCGGCCGACACGGCCGCGTCGGGCTGCGCGCCGAGCTTGCCGGGGTTGATGTACGGCCCTTCGAGATGCACGCCGAGCACGCGCGCGCCGCCCGGCGTGCGGGTGCGCGCGACGGCGCCGAGGTTCGCGACGACCTCCATCAGCTCGTCGCGCGGCGCGGTCATCGTCGTCGCGAGCAGGCTCGTCGTGCCGAATTGCGCGTGCGTGCGGACGATCGTTTCGATCGCGTCGCCGCCTTCCATCACGTCGGCGCCGCCGCCGCCGTGCACGTGCAGGTCGATGAAGCCAGGCAGGATGTACGGTGCGTCGTTCTGCGCGGGATCGACGGGCACGCCGTCGAGCGTGGTGATGCGACCGTTCTCGCTATCGAGCGAACCGTGAATCCAGCCGTCGGGGGTGAGGATGTTGCCAGTCAGCATGACGTTCTCTTGATGATCCGGTGACGCGGGCATCCGCGTCGTGATTTGCCAATTCGTTGCGATTCATCGCGCGCGATTGCGTTCCATCGCGCGTGGTGCGCCGGCAGTCTCCCGCGTCAGCGTTTCAGTTCGGCGACGAAGTCGTAGTAGTCGTCGCGGCAATACGTTTCGCTCATTTCGATCGCGCGCTGGTCGGCGCCGTAGCCGATCCGCGTGATCACCAGCAGGGCCGAGCCCGGCTTCACCGCCATCCATTTCGCGATCGCGTGCGTCGCGTTCGCCGCGCGAAAGTGCTGCAGCGCGCGCACGACGGCCATACCGCGCGCGTCGAGATATTCGTACAGCGACGCGCCGAGCGCCTGCGGATCGGGCACCACCGCGGCGGGCAGCGTCGAATGCTCGACGGCCATCACGATGCCGTCCGCGCGGCGCAGCCGTTCGAGCCGCGCCACCGTCGCGCCGGGCGCGAGGCCGAGATGCGTGGTCTCGTCGCGGCTCGCGGCGCGCAGCGTGCGCGACAGCCACACCGAATCGGGCACGAAGCCGCGCTGCCGCATCTTCGCGGTGAAGCCGACGAGATGCGACAGCGGATCGGCGACACGCGGCGTGATGAAGCTGCCCGCGCCGCGCGCCCGCTTGATCAGTCCCTGCTCGACCAGCAGCGCGAGCGCCCGACGCGCGGTGATCCGCGACACGCCGACCGACACCGACAGCAGCCGCTCCGACGGCAGCGCCTCGCCGGCCCGCCACGCGCCGGCGTGGATCGCGCTCGCCAGCTTGCGGGCGAGCTGCAGATAGAGCGGCGTATCGTCGAGGGGATCGGGCGCCAGTTCGGACCAGCCGGTTTCCATGTGCCTCCGCGTGTCGGACGACGATCTCGGACCGTCGAAAGTGAACGCATTATATAACCACCATAATACCAGTCAACGAACTGGTATTAGCACCGCGAAAATCGCCGAAAGCCTTGCACGGCAAGCGTTTTAGCGCCGGAAAAGCCTTTGTTTACAACGCGTCGCAGGATAGGGATTTACCCGGGGTGGTATGCAAGGGGACAGTTACCGGGTGGGATTCAGGCGTGTTTCGGGAGTGGATATGAGACCGGAATAGAACCAATTGAGCCAACTGGTATGCATCGCGTGGCGATGTGCCGCCGGGCCGGCGGTTCGCGTCAGGGGAGTCGTTCGGGGGCCGTGGGCGGCGGCGGAATGTCAGTGGAATTCGCGGCTCGACGTGCGCAGGCCGCCGAGCAGCGGCGTCAGATCCTCGAAATGCTGCGCGACGAGGTGTCTTACATCGCTCACGACCTGCCACACGCCGGACGCCGCAAGCAGTTTCGAATCGAGTGTTTCGCGACGCTGCCGCGCGAGCAGTTCGGGCCGGACGATCACGTTCACGCAGCCCGTTTCGTCTTCGAGCGTCATGAACATCACGCCTTTCGCGGTGCCCGGCATCTGCCGCGCGGTCACGAGCCCGCACGCGCGGGCGAGCCGGCCGTCGGGGCGATCGCGCAGTTCGGCCGCGGACGACAGCCGCCGCGCGCGCAGCGCCGGCCGCAGCAACGCGACGGGGTGGCGGTTCAGCGTGAGGCCGGTGGTGTCGTAATCGGCGAGGATCTCGTCGGCTTCGGACGGCGCGCCGAGCGCGGGCTTGTCCGGTTCGTCGATCGGCGCGGCGGCGAGCAGGTCGCGCTCCGGCGCCGCGGCGACCGCTTGCCATAGCGCATCGCGGCGATGGCCGGCGAGCGTCGCGAGCGCGTTCGCGGCGGCGAGCGCTTCGAGGTCGCGCCGTTCGAGCTGCGCGCGGCGGGCGAGTTCGTCGACGCTCATGAACGGGCCCACTACGCGCGCGGCTTCGATGCGGCGCGCGGCGGCTTCGCCGAAGCCGCTCACGAGCGACAGGCCGAGCCGCACGGCCGGCTGGCCGTGTGGCGACGGCTGGCCGGGCAGCGCTTCGAGCGATGCCTCCCAACCGCTTTGCGTCACGTCGATCGGCAGGACCTGCACGCCGTGGCGCTTTGCGTCCTGCACGAGTTGCGACGGCGGATAGAAACCCATCGGCTGGCTGTTCAGCAGCGCGGCGAGGAAGATCGCCGGTTCGTGGCATTTGAGCCAACTGCTCGCGTACGCGAGTTTCGCGAAGCTCGCGGCGTGGCTTTCGGGGAACCCGTATTCGCCGAAGCCCTTGATCTGCTCGAAGATCTGTTCGGCGAATTCGCGTGTGTAGCCGCGGGCCAGCATGCCGTCGACGATCTTGTCGTGGTAAGGGCCAAGATCGCCCCGGCGCTTCCACGCGGCCATCGCACGACGCAGCTTGTCGGCTTCGCCGGGTGTAAAGCCGGCCGCGACGATCGCGATCTGCATCACCTGTTCCTGAAAGATCGGGATGCCGAGCGTGCGTTCGAGCACTTCCTTCAGCGCGTCGCTCGGATAGGTGATCTTCCCTTTCTCCTCCCCCGCCTTGATCCTGCGCCGCTTCAGATACGGATGCACGGCGCCGCCCTGGATCGGCCCGGGGCGCACGATCGAAACCTCAATCACCAGATCGTAATAGTCGCGCGGCCGCAGCCGCGGCAGCATCGACATCTGCGCGCGCGATTCGATCTGGAACACGCCGACCGTATCGGCGCGGCAGATCATGTCGTAGGTCGCTTCGTCGTCCTGCGGAATGTGCTTCAGCGTGAACGGCTTGCCGTCCTTCGCCGGGCCGCGCCACGCGGTGCGCAGGTCGAACGCGCGATGCAACGCCGACAGCATGCCGAGCGCGAGCACGTCGACCTTCATCAGCCCGAGTGCTTCGAGATCGTCCTTGTCCCACTGGATCACGCGCCGCCCGTCCATCGCCGCGTTCTCGACCGGCACGAGCCGCGTGAGCTTGCCGCGGCTGATCACGAAGCCGCCCGAGTGCTGCGACAGATGACGCGGAAAGTTGAGCAGGCGCCCCGCCAGTTCGGCCCATGCGCGAATGATCGGCGTCGCCGGATCGAGCCCGACCGACGCGAATTGCTGCAGCAGATCGCGGCTGCCGTCGAACCAGCGATGCCCCTTCGCGACACGGTCGACCAGCATCGGATCGACGCCGAGCGCCTTGCCGGTTTCGCGCAGCACGCCGCGCGGACGATACGTCGAGACGGCGGCCGCGAGCGCCGCGCGGTCGTGTCCGTATTTCTGGTAGATGTGCTGAATCACTTCTTCCCGACGCTGATGCTCGAAGTCGACGTCGATATCCGGCGGCTCGCCGCGCTCCACGCTGATGAAGCGCTCGAACAGCATCGTGCTTTGATCCGGATTGACTTCGGTGATGCCGAGGCAATAACAGACCACCGAGTTCGCGGCCGACCCGCGCCCTTGGCACAAGATGTTCCGGCTGCGCGCGTATTTGACGATGTCGTAGACGGTCAGGAAGAACGGTTCGTACTCCAGCTTTGCGATCAGGGCAAGCTCATATCGAATCTGCTTCGCCACTTTCGCCGGCACCCCATTCCAATAGCGTCGAGCGACACCTGCCCACGTCTCCTGCTTCAGATAACTGGTCGGCGTGTGCCCGCGCGGCACGAGTTCGAGTGGATATTCATACTTCAACTCGTCGAGTTCGAAATCGCATGCATCGAGAATCGCACACGTCTCCGCGATCTCCGCCGACGAAAACAGCTTCGCGATCCGCCCGCGCGAACGCAGATGCTGTTCCGCGTTCGGTGCGAGCGCATGGCCGCATTCCGACACCGGCATCCCGACGCGGATCGCCGTCATCACGTCCTGCAGCAGCTTGCATGAACGTTTGTGCATCGTCACGTCGCCCAGCGCGACGACGCGCACGCCGCGCCGCTCGCCGGCCTCGCGAATTTCGTCTCGCTGCACACCATCCCACGCACGCTGCAACTGCACGAGCCCGAGCCGCGCACGCTCGCCGAACGTCGCGCGAAACCACGCGACCTGCGCATCGAGCACGTTCGCCCGCACCGGGTACGTGGGCACGAGAATCGCGAAGCAATCGGGCATGCCGCGCAAATGTGCAAACTCCGTCGGCGGCGCCGACAGCATTCGCGGCGTCAGCGTGTACGT
Source organism: Burkholderia sp. MSMB1078WGS (assembly GCF_001528895.1). Lineage (NCBI taxonomy): Bacteria > Pseudomonadati > Pseudomonadota > Betaproteobacteria > Burkholderiales > Burkholderiaceae > Burkholderia > Burkholderia sp. MSMB1078WGS. Next base: position 87,539 of record NZ_LPDI01000083.1, read on the forward strand.
CCCCTTCGGCGCCGCCATCCGCCGCCACGAAATCAGCTCGGACAGGTCGCCGTACCCCTCACGGTTCTGCGCGAGCAACACGAGCCCGAACGCGCCGGGCCCCGGATCGTAGCCGGGCGGAACATCGTCCGGCGTCACCTCGAAGTACGAACCGACGATCAACGGCAGCCCGGCCGCTTTCGCCGCGACATGCATGCGCGGCGCACCCGCGAGCGAGCATTCGTCGGTGATCGCGATCCCGCGATAGCCGAGTTCCACCGCGCGCTCGACCAGTTCTTCCGCATGCGACGCGCCATGCAGGAACGAAAAGTTCGAGCGGCAGAACAACTCCGCGTAATCGGGCAGCACACTGAATTCCGTACTCATCGCCGCTCACCCGAACAGCCCATGCAGAAACCAGTGCGGGTCCGCCTGGCTGCTCGTCCGTTCCCTGAATACCCAGTAGCACGCGCCCTCTTCGTCCTGCGCGACGCAGTAATCACGCGCGACCAGTTGACCGTCGAACCACCCGGCCTCGATCCGCTCCGGCGACGACATCATCCGCAGCGGCGTATGGAACACCGGCCGCTCGCCGCGCATCAGCAACGGCAGCGGTTCGGCGAGCAGCCACGCGGGACGCGGCGGCACGGCCGGCGGCCCGCCGGCCGGCTTGCCCGCCTGCGCATCGAGCGGCAGCCAGCGGTTCGCCACCTCGGGCCGGTAATCGGCGACGGGCGCCGCGCGCAATACGTTCTCCGCGCCGAGCCGGGCGACCAGCAGTTCGAACAACCGCTCGCGGGTTTCCCGCGTCCCGCCCGGCTCGGGAAAGAGATCGTCGGCCGGCGGCGCGACCGATTCGACGCGCGTGGCCTTCAGGCGCACCGCGATCACCGCGGCCGGCAACTCGACACGTGCGAGCCGCTCGCCGAGCAGCCGCATGAAATGCGCGTCGTCGCGCACGGGTGCGGCAAACGCGAGCTCGAGCGGCGTCGGCGGCACGGCCTGACGGCCGCGCTCGTGCTCGAGCTCGAACGTCATCGCGGCCAACGACAATTGCCGCGCGGCCAGCCAGCCGCACAGCTGCACGACGAGCCGCCGCGCGGCGAACAGCACGGCTTCCGCGTATTCGACGCGCTCCGGCAATTCGAGCCGCACGTCGAACACGGGCGGCACCGCCATCCACGCGAGCGGCTCGACCGCTTCGCCGTACGCACGATCGAGCGCGGCCAGCAGCGCGGGACCGCAGCGCCGCTGCAGCCCCGCGCGCGGCAGGCGGCGCAGATCGGCGAGCGTGCGGCAGCCGAGGCCGTCGAACCAGCCCGCATACGGACGCGCATCGGGCAGCAGCACACAGGGCAGCCGGTCGAGCGTGCGGACGAGCGAGGCCTGGCGCGCGACGCGGCGCCGGATGCGCGCTCGCGCCGACGTGCGTGCGAGCAGCCACGCGCCGCGCCCGGTCGGCGCGGCGGACAGGCGCGCCGCATAGCCGAGCGCCGCGAGCGTCGCGCGCACCTGGCGGCACAGCGACGGCAAGCCGCCGAACAGGCGCAGGCTCGGACCGACGTCGACGATCAGCGTGGCTTCGTCGTCGAACGCAACGCACGGCGAAAAGCGCAGCAACGCGAGCGCGACCGCGCGCAGCGCATCGGCTTCGCGGGCGGGATCGCGTTCGACGAGCTGCGTGTCGGGCGCAAGCGTGAGCACGCCGCCGCGCTTCATGCCCGCACGCACGCCCTGCCGGCGCGCGGCCGCATCGGCAATCAGCACGACACCCTGCTCGAGCACCGCACTGCCGGCCTCGCCGGCGGCTGCGTCAGACGGCGGCGGGACGCACACGTCGAGCGGCAGGCGCGGCAGATGGATGCCGAGCAAGACGCGCATAGCGGCTCTCCACGATGGGCGACGGCAAATCGAGCACGAGCGGCTCGCTACGCGCAGGCCCGCGACGCTTGACGATGTCGAGCGACACGCCGCCCGGCACCGGATACAGCGCGACGCGCAGCACGGCCGGCGACGGCTGCCGCGCGGCCGACATCGGGCGCAGCATCACGAACAGCGTGTCGCCCGTGCGCGCGGCCGCGAGATGCAGGCGCCGCAGCGCATCGGGCCGCGCGTCCTGCCAGAGCAGCAGTGCGCCGCAACAGCCGGTCTTGAGCGCCTGCTCGGCGGCCCACAGCGCATCGGTGCGACTGCCGGCGCGCAGCCACAGCAGCGTGTCGGCCGGCACGCCGAGACTGGCGAGCGCGGTGGCATGCGGCGACTGCGGCGGCGCGACGAGCGCGAGCGGCCGCCGGATGCTGACGCTGCGGGCAAGCGCGGGCGCGAGCAACCGCATCTCGCCGCAACCCGGCTGCGCGGCCAGCAGTTCGACGAGGCCGCCGACCGGCCAACCGCCGCCCGGCAGTTCGGCGGACAGCGCCGCGAAGCCCGTATCGATCGTGCGCAGACCGCCGCGCGCAAGCTGCGAGCCGCGCCACAGCGACGGATGAAGGGTTTCGGGGGACAGGGATGACGCGGACATCATGCGGCTCGATGCTGTATGGATATACAGTATAGAGGATCGTGCCGGGCGCTGTCAGGTCTCAACAAAAAGGGACATGCAGATCGTCGGAAGGCCCGGGAGGGCCGGAACGCACGCGTCCGCCGCTGCGAAATCGAAGGTCGCGCCGACGCGACGGAACGGCCGTATTCCGCATACGAAAACGGACCGCTCGACCGACGCCAAACCTGCGCGCCGGCCGGGCGGCCCGAACAGCCGTCCGGTCGATCGGCCCGGATCAGCCTGAATCAGCCGGGATCCGGCGAAAGCAGCCGGGAACACCCGAGAGACCAGCCAAAACAGCCGAAAGCAGCCCAAATCACCCCAGCAACAACGCGTCGTCGTCGAGCTGCTCGTGCCGCACCTTCTCGAACATCTGCAGCAGGTCCGGCACGTCGAGTCCCTTGCGCTGGTCGCCCGACACGTCGAGCACGACCTGCCCCTGGTGCAGCATCACCGTGCGATCGCCGTAGTCGAGCGCCTGGCGCATGCTGTGCGTGACCATCATCGTCGTCAGCTTGCTCTCGGCGACGATGCGCGCGGTCAGCTCCAGCACGAACGCGGCCGTCTTCGGGTCGAGCGCGGCCGTGTGCTCGTCGAGCAGCAGGATGCGCGACGGCCGCAGCGACGCCATCAGCAGGCTCACGGCCTGCCGCTGCCCGCCCGACAGCAGCCCGATCCGGTCGGTCAGCCGGTTTTCCAGCCCGAGGTTCAGGAGCCGCAGCTTGTCGCGGAACAGCTCGCGCGACGGGCGATCGAGCGCGGCCCGGAAACCGCGCCGCACGCCGCGCGCCATCGCGAGCGCCATGTTCTCCTCGATCGTCAGCGCCTCGCAGGTGCCGGCCATCGGATCCTGGAACACGCGCGCGACGAGGTGCGCGCGGTCCCACGCGGCCTTGCGCGTCACATCCGCGCCGTCGATCGCGATGCGCCCCGCATCGACGCGCTGATCGCCGCTGACCGCATTGAGGAAGGTCGACTTGCCGGCGCCGTTCGAGCCGATCACCGCGACGAACTGGCCGTCGGGAATCTCGAGCGACAGCCCGCGCAGCGCGCGCGTCTCGATCGGCGTGCCGGGATTGAACGTGAGTTTCAGGTCTTGTGCGGACAGCATGTCATGCCCCTCCGTTCTTGCGCGCGAACAGCTTCTTGCGCGTCGCCGGCAGCACCAGCGCGATCGTGACGAGTGCGGCCGTCACGAGGTTCAGGTCCTGCGCCTTCAGACCGATGAATTCGCTGTTCAGCGCGAGCGCGATGAAGAAGCGGTAGACGATCGCGCCGAGCACGACGGCGAGCGTCGTCAGCACCAGCCGGCGTGCGGGCAGCAGCGTCTCGCCGATGATCACCGCGGCCAGCCCGATCACGATCGTGCCGATCCCCATCGAGATGTCCGAGCCGCCCTGCGTCTGCGCGAACAGGGCGCCCGCGAGCGCGACGAGCGCATTCGACAGCGCCATCCCGGCGAGTGTCGCGCGACCGGTCGCGATGCCTTGCGCACGCGCCATTCGCGGATTCGCGCCGGTCGCGCGCATCGCGAGGCCGAGCTGCGACGAGAAGAACCAGTCGAGGCCGAGCTTCGCGACCACGACGACGATCGCGAGCAGCGCCGGGCGCAGCACGTAATCGGGCATCCAGTCGGGCTGCAGCACGGTGAACAGCGTCGGCTCGGTGATCAGCGGCACGTTCGGCCGGCCCATGATCCGCAGGTTCACCGAGTAGAGCGCGATCATCATCAGGATGCTGGCGAGCAGATCCATGATCTTCAGGCGCACGTTCAGCCAGCCGGTGACGAAGCCAGCCAGCGCGCCCGCGACGATCGCAAGCGCGGTCGCGGAAAACGGGTCGTAGCCGGCCGAGATCAGCGTCGCGGCGACGGCGCCGCCGAGCGGAAAGCTGCCGTCGACGGTGAGGTCGGGGAAGTTGAGGATGCGAAACGAGATCAGCACCCCGAGGGCGACGAGGCTGAAGATCAGGCCGATCTCCAGTGCGCCCAGAAACGAGAACAGAGACATGATGGGAAAATCCTGTTGCTTCCCGGCCGGACGTGTACGGCCGGGCGAAGCGAACGGGCGGCCCGGGTGGGAGCCGCCCGTCCGGCGATGTCGTCGAGGCCCGGATCGGGCCGGCAAGCGCGGCGGTCGGGCCGCGGGCTTACTTGATGACCGTCTTCGCTTCCTTCACGAGATCCGGCGCCAGCGTGACGCCCTGCTTCGCGGCCGCGCCCGTATTGACGAACAGTTCGAGGTTGCTGCTCGTCTCCGACGCGATCGCGCCCGGCTTCTCGCCCTTCAGGATGCGCGCGACGACCTTGCCGGTCTGCCGGCCCAGATCGCCGTAATTGATGCCGAGCGCCGCGATGCCGCCGCGCTTCACGCTGTCGGTGTCGCCCGCGACGAGCGGAATCTTCGCTTCGTTCGCGACCTTCACCAGCGCTTCGTACGCGGACACGACGTTGTTGTCGGTGTTCGTGTAGATCACGTCGACCTTGCCGATCAGGCTCTTCGCGGCCGGGCCGATGTCGACGGTGCGCGGTGCGGCCGCTTCCTTCAGCGCCATTCCCTGCTTCGCGAGGAGCTCCTTGAGCTCCTTCACGACGACGACCGAATTCGCCTCGCCCGGGTTGTAGACCATGCCGACCGTCTTCGCATTCGGCACGACGCGCTTGATCAGCGCGACCTGGCGGTCGAGCGGCAGCTTGTCGGATACGCCCGTCACGTTGGTGCCCGACGGCCCCCAGCCCTTCACGAGCTGCGCGGCGACCGGGTCGGTCACGCCCGAGTAGACGACCGGCACGCTCTTCGTCGCCGCGACGACCGACTGCGCGGCCGGTGTCGCGATCGCGACGATCACGTCGGGCTTGTCGCCGACGAACTTGCGTGCGATCTGCGCGGCCGTGCCCGTGTTGCCCTGTGCGCTCTGGTATTCCCACTTGAGCTTGTCGTCGCCGTAACCTTGCGCCTTCAGTTCGGCGCGCACGCCGTCGCGGATCGCATCGAGCGCCGGATGGTCGACGATCGACAGCACCTTGACCGTCTGTGCGTGCGCGGCGCCGGCCAGCGCGAGTGCGGCGACGCCGGCCGTGATCGAACGGATCGCGAAAGTCTTGAAACGATTCATGGGTGAGTCTCCCCCGTATTGTGTCGGTTCTGGATGATGGATTCCCGCCGCCGTCGGGCGGGCGCCCGCCGCACGTGCGAGACGCGGGCGATTGGCCCGCGCACGCTCCGGGAAAGCGTGCGGCGGCGAACGCACGAGGATACCATTTCCGCAGACCACCGCCTGACTCCGCGCTTTCGCGCGAGCGGCCGATGCGCGGCGCCGCCGCGCCCCCATGAAATGCCTGGAAAGCCCGGCTGGCGGCGCTTCGCGCCGGTCCCGGCGCAACGCGCCAGCCGCGCTCGCGGCTTTACGTTATGCTGTCCGCCGACCCGATCCACACCATCGGAGGGGACATGAAACGAACGATTCGTGCGATCGCCTTCGCGGCCGTCGCGCAGGCGCTGCCGGGCGCGGCATTCGCGCTGACCGACGGCAGCGCGCAATATGACGACTGCATGCTCAATGCGCTGCGCGAAAGCCGCAACGGCGCCGCCGCGCAGTTGATCCAGCGCTCGTGCGACGCGCTGTACCGCAACAACGCGATGCTGCTGCCGCGCGAGCGGCGCGTTCACGAGTGCATCGTGCAGTCGCTGCCCGGCGTGCGCGACAACTACGCGATCCAGCAGATCATGGCGATCTGCTCGCGGCGCGGCGAGATGTAGGATCGGCGCGCGCCTGCCGCACCAATGAACAAAGGGCCTGCGCGAGCAGGCCCTTTTCGTTCAGCGGTCCGACCGGTGAGCGGCGTTCAGAACGACGCGACCATCGAGCCCTTGAACTGCTTCTTGATGAATTCCTTCACTTCCGGCGACTGGTACGCCTTGACCAGCTTCTTCACCCACGGCTGATCCTTGTCCTTCGCGCGCACGGCGATCAGGTTCGCGTACGGGCTCGTCAGCGATTCGAGCGCGATCGCGTCCTTGGTCGGCTGCAGGTTCGCGGCCAGCGCGTAGTTCGTGTTGATCACGGCCGCGTCGACGTCCGACAGCACGCGCGGCAGTTGCGCGGCGTCGAGTTCGGAGATCTTCAGCTTCTTCGGGTTCTCGGCGATGTCGAGCACCGTCGCGTTGTTGCCGCCCGTGCCGGCGCCCGATTTCAGCTTGATCACGCCTTGCGTCTGCAGCAGCAGCAGCGCGCGGTTTTCGTTCGACGGATCGTTCGGCACCGCGAGCTTCGCGCCCTGCGGCAGATCCTTCAGCGACTTGAACTTCTTCGAGTACACGCCGATCGGCGAGATGTAGGTCAGGCCCGCGCTGACGATCTTGTAGCCGCGCTGCTTCACCTGGCTGTCGAGGTAGGGCTGGTGCTGGAAGCTGTTCGCATCGAGGTCGCCCGAGTCGAGCGCCGCATTCGGCTGCACGTAGTCGTTGAACTCGACGACCTTCACGTTCAGGCCTTCCTTCTCTTTCGCGACCTTCTGCACGACTTGCCACACTTCCGAATCCGGGCCGGCGACCGTGCCGACCTTGATCACCTTGTCTTCGGCGTGCGCGCCTGCCGACAGCGTCAGCGCGGCACCGGTGGCCAGCACGGAAAATACCTTCAGGAGACTGCGACGCTTCATCTGTTTCTCGCTTTCTTGCTTACTTGAAATGGGGCGCGATACGGGTATGCCCCGACTCGCAGGAAGGGCCAAATGGTGTCACAGGATCGGCGGGAAGTGAAATACATCCCGCTCATATGGGTATGCACCCGCGCAGTGCCGGCGGCCGACGCACGACTCGGCCGTTAGTTGCAGTTTTTCTCGACGCATCGGTCCATCGCCGCATCGGCCCATCGGTCCATCGGCCGACACGCGTCACGCCGCCACCGTCTCGTCGGCAACCTTCGCGCCGAAGGCCGGTTCGGCCGCCCGCGCACCGGCCCCGCGCGGCGACGGGCCGCCGGCATCGCCGACCCGGAACGCGCCGACCGCATCGCGCAGCCGCGCGGCCTGTTCCTGCAGCGACGCGGCCGCCGCGGCGGCTTCCTCGACCAGCGCCGCGTTCTGCTGGGTCACCTGGTCCATCTGCGTGACCGCGCGCCCGACCTGCGTGATGCCGCTCGCCTGCTCCTCGGATGCCGCCGCGATCTCGCCCATGATGTCGGTCACGCGCGCGACCGCCTGCAGGATCTCGCCCATCGTCGTACCGGCCTGGCCGACCAGCGTCGAGCCGTTGCGCACGCGCTCGACCGAATCGACGATCAGCGCGCGGATCTCCTTCGCTGCCGTCGCGCTGCGCTGCGCGAGCGAGCGCACCTCGCCTGCGACCACCGCGAAGCCGCGGCCCTGCTCGCCCGCGCGCGCAGCCTCGACCGCCGCGTTCAGCGCGAGGATGTTGGTCTGGAATGCGATGCCCTCGATCACGCCGATGATGTCGGCGATCTTGCGCGAGCTGTCGTCGATCTCGCCCATCGTGCCGATCACGCGGTTCACGACGTCGCTGCCCGTGCGCGCGATGTCCGACGCGTTGTTCGCGAGCCCGCTCGCCTGCCGCGCGTTGTCGGCATTCTGCTTCACCGTCGCGGTCAGTTGCTCCATGCTTGCGGCCGTTTCCTCGAGCGACGCGGCCTGCTCCTCGGTGCGCTGCGACAGGTCGTCGTTGCCGGCCGAGATCTGGCGGCTCGCCGACGCGATCGCTTCGGCCGACTGGCGAATCCCGCCAATCGTCGCCTGCAGCCGCGCCTGCATGTCGTGCATCGCGGCCATCATGCTCGTGCGGTCGCCCGCGCGCACCGGCACCGGCTGCGTCAGGTCGCCCTGCGCGATGCGCGTCGCGAGCGCGGCCGCTTCGTCAGGCTCGCCACCGAGGCTGCCGCGCACGTTGCGGATGATCACCAGCATCGCCGCGCTGATCACGAGGCCGATCACGAACACCACGGCCAGATGGCCAAGCAGCGTCCGGTAGTAGACGGTGTCGATGTCCTTCAGGAACACGCCGCTCGAGATGTTCCAGTCCCACGGCGCGAACCGCGTGACGTAGCTGATCTTCGGTACGGCCGTCTCGCTGTGCGGCAGCCGCCCGCGATATTCGGCGAAACCGCTGCCGGTCGCCTTCGCCGCGTTCAGGATCGTCACGAACAGCGGCTTGCCGTCCGGATCGAGATAGTCGCCGACCTGCGTGTCGACGAGCTTCGGCAGCGTCGGATGCATCAGCACGACCGGCTTCGAATCCATCACGAACACGTAGCCCGAATCGCCGTAGCGCATCGCGGCGAGGCGCGCGAGCGCGTCGCGCTTCGCGTCGGCCTCGGGCAGCGCGCCGTTCTGCGCGAGCGTGTAATAGGCCTTCACGATGCCCGCCGCCGAGTCGACGAGATTCGCGATGCCGGCCTTGCGTTCGGCGAGCATCGTCGCGCGGGTCTCGTAGGCGCTCCATGCGCCGACGCCCAGGAGACCGATCCATACCAGCGCAAGCGCGAGCCACAGCTTGCGATTCAAACTCATTCTGCTCATCTGCGTGCCTCTGTCGATGTCGATGCATCCGGCGCGCGAACGGCCTGCCGCGCGCAAACGGTTGCCCTTTCATTTACGGCAACGAGGCTTGCATCTTGAATACGCGCGGCCGCGGCGAACCGGCGATCGACGGGCACGGCGCCCGTCGCGAGGCCGCGCCGGCGCGACAGACCGCGTCCGCTGTGCTAAAAAGACCGGCCGGCCGGCGCGCGAAGCGCCGGCATCATTCCAGGGCCATCCATGTACGTCATCGACATCCACTACACCGCGTCGCTCGAGCGCATCGACGACGCGCTCGAACGCCACCGCGCGTACCTGCAGCCGCAGTTCGACAAGGGCATCTTCATCGCGGCGGGGCCGAAGGTGCCGCGCGAAGGCGGCATGATCCTCGCGGCCCGCATCGATCGCGACGCGCTCGACGCGATCCTCGAGACCGACCCGTTCGTCACCGAGGGGCTCGCCACGTATCGCGTGACGGAATTCCGGGTCACGCGCGCCGCCTCCGGCTTCAACGTGCCGGCGCTGCCGTAACGCGACTTCGGCGCAACGCGCGCGCATGTCGACGCGCCGCCCGGCGGGCAGCGCATGCGCACCACGATGAGAAAGGGAAAACGCGACGGCGCAGAACGGCCGTCACGCGAAACGCCGGGCCGGGCGCCCGGCGGCCGCCGGTCAGTCGACCAGCAGCTTCAGGTCGTGGACCCACGGAGCCGGGCCCTGGCCGTCGCGCACGAACAGGCGCAGCTTGCCGTCGCGGTCGAACACGTAGCTCGCGGCCGTGTGATCCATCGTGTAGCTGCCGGGCGTCTTGCCGGGCACCTTCGCGTAGTACACGCGGAAATCCTTCGTGACCTTCTTGAGCTGCGCTTCGTCGGCCGGCCGCAGGCCGATGAACGACGGATCGAACGCGGGCACGTACTGGCCGAGCAGCGCCGGCGTGTCGCGCTCCGGATCGACGGTGACGAACAGCACCTGCACGCGTTTCGCGGCATCCGGCCCGAGCTGCTTCAGCGCTTCGGACAATTCGGCCATCGTGGTCGGGCACACGTCCGGGCAATGCGTATAGCCGAAGAACATCACGACCGCACGGCCCTTGAAGTCGGCGAGCGTGCGGATCTTGCCGGTCGTATCGGGCAGCGAGAAGTCGCTGCCGAACTGCGTGTTGCCGGTGATGTCGAGATTCTGGAATTTCGGCGCGTTGTCGCATCCGGCGAGCAGCAGCGCTGCCGTGAATGCGCACGCGAGCATCCAGCCTTGGCGCGCGCGGCGCCCGAACCGTGATTGGAGCATTGCGTTCAAACCGTGCGGTTACACGCCGAGCAGCGGGCGTGCATAGTGATCGACGAGCAGCGCCGCGAACAGCAGCGACAGATAGACGATCGAGTAGCGGAAGGCCTTGCGGGCGAGCTCGTCCGAATAGTCGCGATGGATCTTCCACGCATACGCGAGAAACACCGCGCCGAGCAGCACCGCGCTCGTCAGGTAGACGGCCCCGCTCATCCCGGAAATGAACGGCATCAGCGCGACCGCGAACAGGATCACCGTATACAGCAGGATGTGCAGGCGCGTGAACTTCTCGCCGTGCGTGACGGGCAGCATCGGCAGCCCGGCGTTCTCGTAATCCTTGCGGCGATAGAGCGCGAGCACCCAGAAATGCGGCGGCGTCCAGACGAAGATGATCAGCACGAGGATCCACGCGTCGCCCGGCACCGCGCCGGTGACCGCCGCCCAGCCGAGCGCCGGCGGCATCGCGCCCGACGCGCCGCCGATCACGATGTTCTGCGGCGTCATCGGCTTGAGCAGCAGCGTGTAGATCACCGCGTAGCCGACGAACGTCGCGATCGTCAGCCACATCGTCAGCGGGTTCGTGAACGTATAGAGCGTCCATGCGCCGACGCTGCCGAGCACGGCCGAGAACAGCAGGATCTGCGGCGTCGTGATCTCGCCGCGCGCGGACGGGCGCCACGCGGTGCGGCGCATCATCGCGTCGATCTTCTGCTCGACGAGGCAGTTGATCGCGAACGCGGCGCCGGCCAGCAGCCAGATGCCGACGGTGCCGCCGATCAGCACATGCCACGGCACCATGCCCGGTGTCGCGAGGAACATGCCGATCACCGCGCAGAACACCGCGAGCTGCGTGACACGCGGCTTCGTCAGCGCCATGTACTGGGAAAAGCGGCTACCGGGCGATTGGGAGAGGGTGCTTTGCATGGGGGCGGTCACGCCGGGGCGGCGTCGCGCGCAGGCTGCGCGACACGGCCGGGGCGGCTTGAAAGGATGCGAAAGTTTAACATGACGACAAGCAGCAACAGGATCGCGGCCCCGCCGTTGTGCGCGACCGCGACCGGCAGCGGCCACTGCAGCACGATGTTGGTCAGGCCCGTCACGAACTGCAGCAGGACGACCAGCAGCACGCCGTTCGCGGGCCGCCGCAGCGATTCGAAGCGGCGCATCTTCAGCGCGAACGCGACCAGATAAGCGACCACGACGAACGCGAACGTGCGGTGCGTCCAGTGGATCGCGACCAGCGCGTCCTGCGTGATCGCGTCGCCGTCCTTCGTCATCCCGAGCGCGCGCCACAGGTGAAAGCCGTGCTGGAAATCCATCGGCGGAATCCACTGGCCGTTGCAGGTCGGGAAGTCGGTGCACGCGAGCACCGCGTAGTTGGTGCTGACCCAGCCGCCGAGCGCGATCTGCACGACCAGCAGCACGAGCGCCGCGAGCGCGGCCGCCCGGTAACGCCCGGCCTCCGGGTCATGCGACGGCAGCGGCGTCTGCCGCGCCGCGAGCCAGCCCAGCGTGCCGAGCAGCGTGAGGCCGAGCAGCAGGTGGATCGTGACGATCACCGGCTGCAGCTTCATCGTGACCGTCCATGCGCCGAACGCGCCCTGCACGAGGATCAGCAGCAGCAGGCTCGTCGGCCACCACGGCGACACGTGCAGCGGGCGGCGGCGCAGCCGCGCGGCCCACGCGATCGCCACCTGCGCGATGATCAGCACGCCGATCGCCATCGCGAAATAGCGGTGGATCATCTCGATCCACGCCTTCGTCATGCTGACCGGCCCGGTCGGCATCGCCTGGTGCGCGGCCGTGATCGCCGCATACGCGATGAACGGCGACGACGTGCCGTAGCAGCCGGGCCAGTCGGGGCAGCCGAGCCCCGAATCGGTCAGCCGCGTGAAGCCGCCGAACATCACGAGGTCGAGGGTCAGGAACGTGGTGATCCACACGAGCTTGCGGAACTTGTCGTCGTCGGCCTTCACCCACACGTACGACAGCGGCAGCAGTGCGATGCACAGGCCGATCAGGCCGAGTTGCAGTAGATACGACATCGGAATGGTGCCTCGTCCTCTTGCCTCAACCGATACTCGACCACTTCAGCAGCTTCGTCACGTCCGACTTGATCTTGCTGGGATTCGGGTCTTTCGGGAAACGCATCATCAGGTTGCCGTTCGGGTCGACCATGTAGATGTGGTCGCTGTCCTTCGTGCCGGCATCGGCCGGCAGCCACGCGGCCACCGCGGCCGGATCCGCGACGAGCCGGCGCGTGTCCGGATACGCGTCCAGCACCTTTTGCGGCGTCGGGCCCGCATCGCTGCGCAGCCATACCATCGTGATCCGGTGCCGTTCGCCCGCCTGCGTGACGCGGATCTGGCGCATGAAATAGAGCTTGCGCGCGCAGGCGTCGTCGCACGCGCTGCGGTCGGTCATCACGAACAGCCAGACACCGCGCAGCGACGACAGCGGCACCGTCTTGCCGGTTTCGTCGGTGACCTGCAGATCCGCCGGGATCGGGCGCTGCGGCTCGATCAGCGTGCCGTAATTCGTCGATCCACCCTTCGGCTTGATCACGTAATAGGTGAAGTACGACGCGATCATCGGTGCGGCGCACACGAGACCCAGCAGCACGAGCATCCAGCGGCCGCGCTTGCGGGCCTCGGGCGACATCGGCGCTACGGCCGGACCTTGACGGGAAGATTGCATGGACAAATCAGACCTCTCGAAACGAACCCGCGGCGCCGACGCCGCGTCCTGGCATGACGCTCACGCGCCGGTCGACTTCTTCGCCGCACGCCGCGCGGCGTACAGGCCGAAGCCGAGCGCGGCCGCCGCCATCGCCCACCACTGAAACATATAACCGTAATTGCGCTCGACGCCGGTCGTCGCCGCCGGCCAGTCGCGCACGAGCTTGTCGCCGTCGTCGCTCGTCTGCTGGATCACGAACGGCTGCAGCGGCAGCCCGGTTTCCTTCGCATACGCGGCGACGTCGAGGTTCTGGCGGATCTTCTGGTGCGCGGCCGACCCGCCTTCGCCGAGCTCGAACGCGCGCGACGCATCGGCGCGCGCGATGCCGACGATCTCGACCTCGCCCGCCGGCGTCGCGAACGGCTCGATCGCCGTGCGATCGGCGATGTTGCGCGGCAGCCAGCCGCGATTCACGAGCACGACGCCGCCGCCCGTGAGTTTAAACGGCATCACGACGTAAAAACCCGGCTGGTCGTTATACGGCCGATTGTCGAGGAACACCGCTTGCTCGGGCACGAAACGGCCTTTCGCCCGCACGCGGTGAAACTCGATCGACGCGAGCGGAACCGGCTGCGCGCCGAGATCGACCGGCGCCGCCTGCTCGTAGCGCGCGATGCTCGCCTGCAGCGCCTCCTTCTGGTGCGCACGGTCGCGTTGCCAGAAACCGAGACGGATCGTGACGGCGACGACGACGAGGATCAGCAGCGCAGGCAGCCAGCGAATCTTCATCGTGCGGCCCGCCCGGCACGTGCGCGAAAGCGAAGTGCGATAATTATCCTCTTCCTTTCGAATTGCCGTCGTCCGGTTCGTGTCATGCACATACTCGTTCCCATCGCCTTCGTCCTCATCATTGCCAGCATGGGCTCGGCGCTCTACTTCATGATGCACGACCGCGGCCATACGAAGCGCATGGTCTGGTCGCTCGCCACCCGCGTCGGGTTGTCGGTGTCGCTGTTCCTGTTCATCCTGTTCGCGAACTGGATGGGCTGGATCCATTCGACCGGCCTGCCGATCGGACGTTGATGCCGTTGCCGCGCCGGCTGCCGCGACCGCTGTGACATTTCGCCGCACGGCCGCGCCACCAAGCAAAAGCGCCGCCTGACTGAGTCGCGGCGGCGCCGGGGCGGTGTCGGCCGCGGCTTCGCCGCCGTGCCCACACACCAATGAAAACGGCCCGCGCATCGCTGCGCGGGCCGTTTTTCCATTTACAGCCAGTAGACGACGACGTACAGGCCGAGCCAGACGACGTCGACGAAGTGCCAGTACCACGCGGCGCCTTCGAACGCGAAGTGATGATCGGGCTTGAAGTGGCCGCGGATCATCCGCACCAGCACCACCGCGAGCATCGTGCCGCCGAGGAACACGTGGAAGCCGTGGAAGCCGGTCAGCAGGAAGAACGTCGAACCGTACACGCCCGAGTTCAGCGTCAGGTTCAGTTCGTTGTACGCGTGGTAGTACTCGAAGCCCTGCAGGAACAGGAAGCAGATCCCGAACACGAGCGTCGCGGCCAGCCACGCAATCGCCTTCTTGCGATGATCGTCGCGCAGCGCGTGGTGCGAGATCGTCAGCGTCACGCCCGACGACAGCAGGAGCGCGGTGTTCAGCGTCGGGATCGGCCACGGGCCCATCGTCTTGAAGTGACCGGCGAGCGCGGCGGGGCCTTCGTTCGGCCACACGGCGGAGAAGTCCGGCCAGATCAGCTTGTAGTCGAGGCTGCCGAGCTGGTGCAGCGCGATTTCACGCGCATAGAACAGCGCGCCGAAGAACGCGCCGAAGAACATGACTTCCGAGAAGATGAACCAGCTCATGCTCCAGCGGTACGACTTGTCGACGTTCTTGCCGTAATGACCGCCTTCCGATTCGGCGATCGCGTCGCCGAACCAGTGATACAGCGTGAAGAGCAACCACAGCAGGCCGAGCAGCGCCGTAAACGGCGCCCAGTCGTGACCGTTGATCCACAGCGCTACCGACCCGAGCATGACCAGCAGGCCGATGGCCGCGCTGATCGGATGCTGCGACGGATGCGGCACGAAATAGTACGGGGTCTGGTTTTGACCGCTCATGCTTGATTCTCCACTTCAGTCCAATTTGTGTACCGGAAACGCTCCGGCTTTATTTCTTGCGCGGCGAGACTGCCGCCGCTCTTTCCTGCACGCCGCGCCGTAGCGCCGCGCACTGCATTCTTTCGTGGCCGCGGGCCGCCAGCCGCGCGCCGCTCGCCTCAGCCCACGACGGCACGCACGATCAGGATCAGCACGCCGATGAACACGCCGGCCGCGATCAACGCGACGATCAGCACGTGCAGCGGATTGAGCTGCGTCGCATCGGCCTCCAGGTCGCGCCGCTTGCGCACCCCGAAGAACGACCACAGCACCGCTCTCAGCGCCTGACCGAACGTTCCGCTCCGCTTGACCTCCGTCATCGCCCCGCCTCCGTCTTCATGCGTCCGGCTTCGCCGCACCCTGCGCCGCCGTACTGCGCTGCGCCGGGGCCGGCGTGGCCGGTGTATTCAGTTCGAAGAACGTGTACGACAGCGTGATCGTCTTTACGTCCTTCGGCAATTTCGGGTCGATCACGAACACCACCGGCATCTTGCGCGACTCGTTCGCGGTCAGCGTCTGCTGCGTGAAGCAAAAGCACTCGATCTTCTTGAAGAACTCCGTCGCCTGCTTCGGCGCGTAGCTCGGAATCGCCTGCGCGACGACCGGCCGGCCCTGCCCGTTCGTCACGTCGTACACGATCGTCGTCAGTTCACCCGGATGCACGTCGAGACTGTTGTGCTCCGGCTTGAACCCGAGCGGCCCGCGTGCGTTCGCGTCGAACTCGACCGACACCGTGCGGCTATAGTCGACCTGCGAGTTCTTCACCTCGCGCTCGCTGACATCGCGCTGCACCAGGTTGTTGATACCGGTGATCTGGCAGATCGCCCGATACATCGGGATCAGCGCGAAGCCGAAACCGAACATCAGCCCGGCCACGACGAAGAGCTTCACCAGCATCGAACGATTGAACGCACGATCCACGGCGCCCTCTTCCGGCTTCGACATACGACGACTTCCTCGCTACTGCGTCAATTACTGCATCAGTGGGTGGACAGCCACCACTGCTTGATCACGACACCCACAAAAAAAACGGCGGCGATGACGAGCAGGGTGAGGCCGAGCCGCTTGTTGCCCGCGCGGATCTGCTCGGGCGTTCGTCTTTCTTGTGGATTCCTGGTCATCTGCAACTTCGCTGAAACTTCGCTGATCCATCGATTCGGCGCCCGCCGCTGCCTGCCTGTGCGGCAGGCAGCGGCGGAACGCCGGGTGACACTTACTCGACGTGCGGCGGTTGCTCGAACGTGTGGAAGGGAGCCGGGCTCGGCACCGTCCACTCGAGGCCGGTCGCGCCGTCCCACGGCTTGTCCGACGCCTTTTCCAGCTCGCCGCCGCCGCGGTAGGCCGGCAGCGCGACCGCGAACAGGAAGTACACCTGCGCGAGGCCGAAGCCGAATGCGCCGATCGTCGCCACCTGGTTGAAGTCGGTGAACTGCGCCGGGTAGTCCGCATAGCGGCGCGGCATGCCCGCGAGACCGACGAAGTGCATCGGGAAGAACGTCAGGTTGAAGAAGATCATCGACGCCCAGAAGTGGATCTTGCCGCGCGTCTCGTTGTACATCCAGCCCGTCCACTTCGGCGCCCAGTAGTACCAGCCCGAGAACAGCGCGAACAGCGAGCCGGCCACCAGCACGTAGTGGAAGTGCGCGACCACGAAGTAGGTGCCGTGATACTGGATGTCGAGCGGCGCCATCGCGAGCATCAGGCCCGTCAGGCCGCCGAACGTGAACACGAACAGGAAGCCGATCGCGAACAGCATCGGCGTTTCGAACGTCATCGAGCCGCGCCACATCGTCGCGAGCCAGTTGAACACCTTCACGCCCGTCGGCACCGCGATCAGCATCGTCGCGTACATGAAGAACAGCTGGCCGGTGACCGGCATGCCCGTGGCGAACATGTGGTGCGCCCAGACCATGAACGACAGGATCGCGATCGACGCCGTCGCGTACACCATCGAGCTGTAGCCGAACAGCGTCTTGCGCGCGAACGCCGGGATCACCTGCGACACGATCCCGAACGCCGGCAGAATCATGATGTACACCTCGGGGTGGCCGAAGAACCAGAAGATGTGCTGGTACATCACCGGGTCGCCGCCGCCTGCCGCGTTGAAGAACGACGTGCCGAAGTGGCGGTCGAACAGCACCATCGTGATCGCGCCTGCCAGAACCGGCATCACGGCGATCAGCAGGTACGCGGTGATCAGCCACGTCCACGCGAACATCGGCATCTTCATCAGCGTCATGCCCGGTGCGCGCATGTTCAGGATCGTCACGACGATGTTGATCCCGCCCATGATCGACGACGCGCCCATGATGTGGACCGCGAAGATCGCGAAGTCCATGCCCGGGCCCATCTGCGTCGACAGCGGTGCGTACAGCGTCCAGCCGGCGGCCGTCGCGCCGCCCGGCGCGAAGAACGAACCGACCAGCAGCACGGCCGCGACCGGCAGCAGCCAGAAGCTGAAGTTGTTCATCCGCGCGAACGCCATGTCGGATGCGCCGATCTGCAGCGGAATCATCCAGTTCGCGAAGCCGACGAAGGCCGGCATGATCGCGCCGAACACCATGATCAGGCCGTGCATCGTCGTGAGTTCGTTGAAGAACTCCGGACGCATGATCTGCAGGCCCGGCTCGAACAGCTCGGCACGGATGCCGAGCGCCATCACGCCGCCCGACAGGAACATGATGAACGAGAACAACAGGTACAGCGTACCGATGTCCTTGTGGTTGGTGGCGAACAGCCAGCGACGCCAGCCGTGCGGGGCTTCGTGCGCGTGGTCGTCGTGCGCGTGGTCCGCGGCTACGTCGTGCCCGATGCTAGACATGAGAATCTCCTAATGCGAATACGTCGACTAACTCAGCGACACGTCAAGCCGCCGGGCCGATCTCGACACGCCGGGCTTCCTTCGCGTCAGCCCCGCCCGTGATCGTTTCCGGCTTTTTGAGAATGATGTGGTCTTCCGCCACGCCTGCTGCCTTCAGCGCATCGCGCACGGCCTGGGCCCGATGCTTCGCCAGTTCGGCGTTCGCGTCGGCCGAGCCGGTCTTGTCGGTGAAGCCCGACAGCGCGAGCTTCGCGTCCGGATGCGCCTTCGCATAGTCGACCGCAGCGGCGATCGCCGCCTTTGCGTCGGCCGGCAGCACGCTCTTGCCCGTCTCGAAGTAGATCGTCGACAGTGCGGCCGATGCCGCTGCCGCCGGCTGCTCGGCGCCCGACGCGGCTTGCGCCGGTGCCGAAGCCGCTTCTGCCGGTGCCGCGCCCGCCGTGTCTTCCGGCATCTTGCCGTTGCGTGCGTCGGCCACTTGCTTCGGCTGCAGCAGGTCGTTCTTGTGGTTGCCCCACGAGTTGCGTTCGTACGTGACGACCGAAGCGATGTCGAGGTCCGACAGCGATGCCCACGACGGCATCGCGCCCTTGCCGTGCAGCACGCGCTCGACGTGGGCCGCGATCGGGCCGTTCACGATCGGGCTGCCGTCCATCGCCGGGAACGCGCCGAGGCCCTTGCCGTTCACCTGGTGGCAGGCCGCGCAGTTCGCCTTGTACACTTCCTCGCCGTGCGCGACGAGTTCGGCCATCGTGTAGACCTTGTTTGGATCGACCGCCGCGCTGGCGAGCTTCGCCTTCTGCGCGGTGACCCACTTCGCGTAGTCGTCGTCCGACAGGACTTCGACCACGACCGGCATGTACGCGTGTTCCTTGCCGCACAGCTCGGTACAGAAACCGCGGAACGTCCCGACCTTGTCGGCCTTGAACCACGTATCGCGCACGAAGCCGGGGATCGCATCCTGCTTCACGCCGAACGCGGGCACGTACCACGAGTGGACGACGTCGTTCGCGGTCGTGATGATGCGGATCTTCTTGTTGACCGGCACGACGAGCGGATTGTCGACTTCCTGCAGATAGGTGTCGGTGATCGGCTTCTTGCCCATCACTTCGTCGCGCGGGGTGGTCAGCGTCGACAGGAAACCGATGCCCTCGCCCGGGCCCTTCACGTAGTCGTAGCCCCACTTCCACTGGTAGCCGGTGACCTTGATCGTGAGATCGGCGTTCGTCGTGTCCTTCATCGCGACGACGGCCTTCGTCGCCGGCAGCGCCATCAGCACGACGATGACGAACGGCACGATCGTCCAGATGATCTCGACGGTCGTGCTTTCATGGAAATTGGCGGCCTTGTGGCCCTTGGATTTGCGGTGCGCGAAGATCGAATAGAACATCACGCCGAACACGCCGACGAAGATCACCGTACACAGGATCAGCATCATCGTGTGGAGATCGTAGAGCTCCTCGGCGATTTTCGTGACCGGCGGCTGAAAGTTGATCTCGTTGACACGGGGGCCGCCCGGGCTATCACCGACCGCCAGGGCCGCACCGGCAAAGAGCAATCCGCTGCATGCCAGCACGCCCGCGAGGGCTCGCTTGATTGTTTTCATAGCATCCTTACCCAAAATTTCCATTCAAACCCTCCCCCGTCGCAAGCCGCCGGCCCGTTCCGGCCGATGGCTGCGCCTCGTCAGCCGCAGCGCCTGAGCGATACGCGCAGTTCGTCGGCGAACTGCGCACGCTTGTACTGCGCGAGATGCTGCCCGATTACGACGGTCTGCCCGCGCGACACCAGCCGAATCGGATCGCGTGGCGTCGCACCCGGCTCGACCCGCACCCAGCGCGGGTTGAATTCGATCTGCGTGAGCCGCTCCGCATCCATCCGCTCGATCACGAGCCGGTGCGGAAACAGCCTGATGCGCTCGTAATCGACCGCATGGCGAGCATAGATCGCAAATGCGACACCCACCGCCAGCAACTCGATGCCGGTGAAGGGCATGACGAGCCAGGCCCCTCTCCACATCAGCAACGCCGCGATCGCCAGCGAGAAGCCCGCGAGCGACGCGTAAAACAGCACGAACTGGCGTGGCGACACCGAACAGTTGCGTTTCATGAGCCAATCTTCGAGGATCGGTTCGCTGTCCGCCGTCTCCGCCAAAACCCTCGCTGCTTCCATCGCCGCCTCACGCGAATGGCATGCGATGCATGCCTGCATCGGACTCGTCGCCCCGTATTGCGGGGACCCCGGGACGACAAGCTGACGCATTATAGGCGGGTTCAATGGCATCCACAAGCAAGCGCCTATCGCCCGCCAAGCCAAGCGCGACAAGCTTTTCGGCCGTTTTAGCCGCCAATTCGACCCCGCTTTGCGCCGCTAATTTCAGACATAACAAAACCCCTCTTTACCGCTTTACCGATTCTTCGGACGCCCCTTGCCGATGTCCTCGATGCGCACGATCCCGTGCCCTTCCGCGGTCGTGCGCGGCACGGCCTTCCACGCGTGGCCGTAGATCACCTCGAAGGTCAGCGGAATGGTGCCGTCCTCGCGCCGGCGCGCGTCCAGCGCGTCGCCGAGCGCCGCGCGAAAGCGCCGCGTCGCGTGCCGCGGCACCGTGCGCTCGAACGGATAGGCGCCCCAGCGGCGCACGTCGGCCAGCAGGGAATCGGCGGATTTGTAGGTGACGGTCAGCACTTCCTGGTCCATCACGGGAATCTCGAAGCCGCTCTCGACGAGCATGTCGCCGAGGTCGTGCATGTCGACGAAATCGATCACACGCGCGGCGGGCGGCGCGATGCCGAGCGCCGCTTCGGCGTCCGCGCAGGCCGCGCGCAGCTCGCGCAGCGTGTCGGGGCCGAGCGTGCTGAACATCAGGAGCCCGTTCACGCGCAGCACGCGCTGCCATTCGGGGAAGACGGTATCGGGACGCGAATGCCAGTGGAGCGCGAGATTCGACCAGATCAGATCGAACGCGCCGCCCGGGAACGGCAGCGCGGCGAAGTCGGCCTGCGCGACGCGCGGGCCGCGCTGGCCCAGCGCCCGGCCGAGCGACGCCGGCAGCCAGCGGCGCCAGGAGGTCTGCTCGACTTCGCGCTGACCGGCCCGCGCGAGCATTGCGCCGGACAGGTCCACGCCGAACACCGGCGCTTCCGGAAAGCGCGCGCGCAGCGCCGGGAGATCGTCGCCCGGGCCGCAGCCCGCATCCAGCACGGCCGCGGGGCTCACCTTGATGTATTCGAGGCGCTCGTTCATCCGCTGCGCGATCTCGCGCGGCAGGAACGCAACCGCATCGAACGTGGCGGCACGGCGGTCGAAGATCCGCCGCAGGCGCCTGGCGTCATTGGCCGGACGGCCGGTTGAAGTCGAAGCTGGGGACATGTCGGGCACACTGGCGAAGAGCCCGAAGTATACTCGCTCGCCTCGCAAGCTTCATTGAGGCGGCATGCCAGGAGTGTTGCGATGGTCCGCGGTTCCGCCGAACGCTCGGTGCGCGTCGTTTTGTCGCATGTCGGAACATGGGTCGCGCGCGTTGCCGCGGTCGCGTTGCCGAACCGGTGCGCACTATGCGGCAATTTGTCACACATCGTGATTTGCGGCGCCTGCGATGCCGCGTACTGGAATGAAGCGCGGCTGCGCTGCGACGTCTGCGCGCTGCCGCTCGGCGTCGGGCACGCGCGATCGTCCGGCGGCAGTCGCCCCGGCGCCGGCCGCGCGGCCGCGTACCGGTGCGACGCGTGCCGCACCGCGCCGCCGCCGTTCGACGCGACGCTCGCGCTCGCCGATTACCGCGCGCCGCTCGACGGGCTCGCGCGCGGCCTGAAGTTTCATGCGCGGCTCGCGCTCGGCGGCGAATTCGCGGCCCGGCTCGCACGGCTGGTCGACGATACGCGTGATGCACGCGGCTTCGATCTCGTCGCGCCGGTGCCGCTGTCGCACCGGCAGCTCGTCGCGCGCGGCTACAACCAGGCGTGGGCGATCGCGCGTCCGCTCGCGCGCAGGCTCGGCGTGCGGGCGGAGGCTGCCTTGCTCGCGCGCGTCGCCGACACCGCGCCGCAGTCGCGGCTCGACCGGCACGCACGACGCGACAACGTGATGGCGGCTTTCGCGGTGGCAGGCAGCGTCGCCGGTCGCCACATCGCGCTCGTCGACGACGTGATGACGTCCGGCGCGACGCTCGCGGCGGCCGCGCAGGCGTTGAAGGCGGCGGGCGCCGCGCGCGTGACGAATCTGGTTGCGCTGCGCACCGCCAGGGATTAATTAGATAGAGAAGCCGGCCGCCCGCGTGCGGCCGTCACGAACCGGCCGGCCGGATGCACGCGCGCGCTGCGCCGCTCCGGCCGCCCCAGCCCAACCGAAACATGTTCAACGTCGTTCTCGTCGCCCCCGAAATTCCGCCGAACACCGGCAACGTGATCCGCCTGTGCGCGAACACCGGCGCGCGCCTGCACCTGATCGAGCCGCTCGGCTTCCCGCTCGACGACGCGCGGATGCGTCGCGCCGGCCTCGACTATCACGAATATGCGCAGATGCGCGTGCACCGCGACTGGGACGCGTTCGTCGCCGCCGAAGCGCCGGAGCCTGCGCGGATGTTCGCGTTCACGACGCGCGGCTCGGGCCGCTTCCACGATCGTGCGTTCCTGCCCGGCGACTGGTTCGTGTTCGGCTCCGAAACGCGCGGCCTGCCCGCCGAGCTGCTCGAACGCTTTCCGAACGAACAGCGCGTGCGCCTGCCGATGCGGCCGGACAACCGCAGCCTGAACCTGTCGAACACGGTCGCGGTGGTCGTGTTCGAGGCGTGGCGTCAGGCCGGCTTCGAAGGCGGCGCATGACGCGCGACGTTCAGCGCGGCTCGATCCGCGCGAGCCGCGCGCGATACAGGTCGTAAATGTCGGACGAGAAGCACGCGAACACCACGCGTGCGAGAGTCGGCGCCTGCGGCAGCATTTCGATCACCGTGCCGACTGCGATGTCGACGGCCTGCTCGGCCGGATAGCGGTAAATCCCGCAACTGATCGCCGGAAACGCGATCGACGTCGCGGCAACCTCTTCGGCCAGCTCGATCGCGCGCCGGTAGCACGATGCAAGCAGCTCGGCCTCGCCGCGCGCGCCGCCATACCATACCGGGCCGACCGCGTGGATCACGTAGCGCGCGGGCAACCCGTGGCCGCGCGTGAGCTTCGCGTCGCCGGTGTCGCAGCCGCCGAGCGTGCGGCACTCGGCGAGCAGGCCGGGGCCGGCCGCGCGGTGAATCGCGCCGTCGACACCGCCCCCGCCGAGCAGCGAGCCGTTCGCGGCGTTGACGATCGCATCGACGTCGAGCGTCGTGATGTCGACGACCTGCGCATCGAGCGTGGTGGAATGGATTTGCAGCATGACGACCTCGCGGAACGCAGGAGACGCTTCAAGCGTAGTCCGCTTTGGCGCCGCGTGCCCGGCGCACCCGTGCCGGGCGATCCCGCCGGGCCTACTCCGCGCGCGCGTCGCGGCGCAGCAGACCGCTGACCGCGTCGCGCGGTGCGATGCCGTCGAACAGCACACCGCACACCGCTTCCGTGATCGGCATTTCGATCGACTGCGCGCGCGCGAGCGCCAGCACGGCCTGCGCGCAGCGCACGCCTTCGGCCACGTGGCCGAGCGCGCCGAGGATGTCGTTCAGCGTGCGGCCGGCCGCCAGTTGCAGGCCGACCGTGCGGTTGCGCGACAGGTCGCCCGTCGCGGTGAGGATCAGGTCGCCGAGGCCCGTGAGGCCCGTGAAGGTTTCCGCGCGGCCGCCGAGCGCCACGCCGAGCCGCGACATTTCGGCGAGGCCACGCGTGATCAGCGCGGCGCGCGCGTTCAGCCCGAGACCGAGCCCGTCGGAAATGCCGGTCGCGATCGCCAGCACGTTCTTCACTGCGCCGCCGACCTCGACACCGACCACGTCGTCGCCCGTATAGATCCGCATCGCGCCGTGATGGAACGCGGCGAGCGTGCGCTCGCGGCATTCGACCGACGTGCTCGCCACCGTCAACGCGACGGGCAGCGACTGTCCGACCTCGCGCGCGAAGCTCGGCCCCGACAGCACGCCGTTGCTCCGCTGTTCGGGCAGCTCGGCCGCGATCACCCGATGCGGCAGCAGATGCGTGTCGGCCTCGAAGCCCTTGCAGACCCAGACGATGTGCGCGGGCACGCAGCCTGCGTCGCGCATCGCGCGACACAGCGTGCGCAGCCCGGCCACCGGCGCGGCGATCACGCACAGCGCGTCGTCCGCGGCGCCATGCGCGAGCGCGGCGCCGAGATCGGCGTCGTAGCGCAGCGCGTCAGGCAGCGCGATGCCGTCCAGATAGCGGGAATTTTCGTGCCGGGCCTGCAGCCCGGCGATGAGCGCGGCGTCGCGCGCCCACAAAAGCGTATCGTGCCGCGCGGCCAGATGGCCCGCGAGCGCGGTGCCCCAGGCACCGGCGCCGAGAACGGCTACTTTCATACCCAGCACCGGTCCGAACGAAACGTCAGTTCAGCGTCGTGCCATTCGGCGCGCCGTTCGGCGCACCTGCTGCGCCGCCGGCCTGCTGCTGAAGCTGCGCGAGACGCTGCTCGTACAGCGCCTGGAAGTTGATTTCCGCCAGGTGGATCGGCGGGAAGCCGGCACGCGTGATCGCGTCGGCAATGTTCGAGCGCAGGTATGGGAACAGGATCGTCGGGCACGCGATGCCGACGAGCGGGTCGAGCTGTTCGTCCGGAATGTTGCGAATATCGAAAATGCCGGCCTGCTTCGCTTCGATCAGGAACGCGACCTTGTCCTTCACCTTCGCGGTGACGGTACCCGACACGACGACTTCGAAGACGCTTTCCGCGAGGCGGTCGGCCTTGACGTCGACTTCGACTTCAACCGACGGCATGTCCTGCTCGAGGAAGATCGCCGGCGAATTCGGCTGCTCGAGCGACATATCCTTCAGGTAGACGCGCTGGATGTTGAAGAACGGTTGGTTTTCGACGTCGGACATGGTGTTTCCCTAAAAGTGGTGACGGGGCGGCCCGGCTGTGCGCCGGCCGCCACGGATGAATCCTGCGCGCCCAAGCCGCGGCGCGGCCGGCGGCCATTCTGCCCTAATCAGGCCGCTTGCAGAAGCGGCACGAGGCCGCCTTCGCGGTCGAGCTTCGACAGATCGTCGTAGCCGCCGACGTGCGTGTCGCCGATATAGATCTGCGGCACCGTGCGGCGCCCCGTGCGCGTCATCATTTCCTCGCGGCGGGCCGGATCGCGGTCGATCAGCACCTTTTCGATCTGCTCGACACCGCGCAGCTTCAGCAGGCGCTCGGCCTGCATGCAATACGGACACACCTGCGTGCTGTACATCAAAACCTTGTTCACTTCGCCACTCCTTGTTTGACGACCGGCATCCCGGCCTGCTGCCAGGCGGCCACGCCGCCTTCGAGCACGTGCACCTCGGCATAACCCGCCGCCTCGACCTCGCGCGCCGCCTTCTGCGACTGCTGGCCGTTCTGGCAGACGAGCAGCACCGGGGTGCTCTTGTTCTTCGCGACCTGCGCAATTTTCGCGCCGATCTCGCCCGCCGCGACCTGACGCGCCGACGGCAGGTGGCCGGCGGCGAAATCGGACGCGGCGCGCAGGTCGATCACGACCGCGTTGCGACGGTTGATGAGCTGCGTCGCCTCCGCGGCGGACAGGCCGCCGCGACCGCGGCGCAGGGCGGGCCATGCGAGCAGGCCACCGGAAACCACCAGGATCGCGATCAGGGCCAGGTTGGTGTAATTGGTAAAGAACGTCACGGAATTCCGCCGAAAGAAGAGAAATCGGATGAGGACAATCCCGCCATTATAAAATAACCGCCTTGCGCGATGGCGGGCCCGGTCCGGGCGCCGCGCGACGCGCCCCGCTTCCCTTCACTACCGACCGCAAGATCCATGTACAAACTCGTTCTCATCCGCCACGGCGAATCGACGTGGAACAAGGAAAACCGCTTCACCGGCTGGGTCGACGTCGACCTGACCGAACAGGGTCGCAACGAGGCCTACCAGGCCGGCGAATTGCTCAAGGAGGCCGGCTACACGTTCGACATCGCGTATACGTCGGTGCTCAAGCGCGCGATCCGCACGCTGTGGCACGTGCAGGACAAGATGGATCTGATGTACCTGCCGGTCGTCCACTCGTGGCGCCTGAACGAGCGCCACTACGGCGCGCTGTCGGGCCTGAACAAGGCGGAAACGGCCGCGAAGTTCGGCGACGAGCAGGTGCTCGTGTGGCGCCGCAGCTACGACACGCCGCCGCCCGCGCTCGAGCCGACCGACGAGCGCGCGCCGTTCGACGATCCGCGCTATGCGAAGGTGCCGCGCGAGCAATTGCCGCTCACCGAGTGCCTGAAGGACACGGTTGCGCGCGTGCTGCCGCTGTGGAACGAATCGATCGCGCCGGCGGTGCGCGCCGGCAAGCAGGTGCTGATCGCCGCGCACGGCAATTCGCTGCGCGCGCTGATCAAGTATCTCGACGGCATCTCGGACAGCGACATCGTCGGCCTGAACATCCCGAACGGCGTGCCGCTCGTCTACGAACTCGACGAGAACCTGAAGCCGATCACGCACTATTACCTCGGCGACCAGGAAGCGATCGCGCAGGCGCAGGCCGCCGTCGCGAAGCAGGGCAAGGCGGGCTGACGCCCGGCGCGGCGGGCAAGCCGCGTTCCGCCGCGGCGTGCCGGGCCAGGCCTCGAACCCCTGGCCGCACGCCGCGCGAACCTTCGCGGCCCTGCCGCGGTCGAATCCGCTTTCGAACCCCGCAGCGCGCCCGGCGGTGCCTCGCCGGGCCCTCTGCGGCCTTTTCGACGCTTTTCGCGCCGTTCCACTGAGTTATCGGACGAACAGTTATACTTGTCCGCTACATCCCCGCTACCGCCACGCGCTTCCCGACCGCACCAGATCTCTATGCGAATGAATTTGAAGAACATCGGCCTGATTGCCGCGGGCCTTGCCACGGGCGTGTTCGCCACGCTGCAGGTTTCCGCATCGGCCGAGCAGACCGCCACGGCGCCGCTTCCCCTCGACCAGCTCCGCCTGTTCGCGGAAGTATTCGGGCAGATCAAGCGCGAGTACGTCGAACCGGTCGACGACAAGAAGCTGCTGACGGCCGCGATCAAGGGCATGGTGTCGAGCCTCGATCCGCACTCGTCGTTCCTCGACAAGACCGACTATGACGAGCTCCAGGAGCAGACGAAGGGCCGCTTCGCCGGCCTCGGCATCGAGATCTCGCAGGAAGACGGCCTCGTCAAGGTGATCTCGCCGATCGAGGATACCCCCGCGTTCCGCGCCGGCATCCGTCCGGGCGACCTGATCACGCGCATCAACGACAAGCCGGTGCGCGGCATGACGCTCGACAAGGCCGTGAAGCAGATGCGCGGCGAGCCGGGTACCAAGGTCACGCTGACCATCTTCCGCAAGAGCGACGACCGCACGTTCCCGGTCACGGTCACGCGCGCGATCATCAAGGTCCAGAGCGTGAAGATGAAGATGCTCGATCCGGGCTACGCGTATGTCCGCATCACGAGCTTCCAGGAGCGCACGACGCCGGATCTCGCGCAGAAGCTGCAGGACATCGCGCGCCAGCAACCGAATCTGAAGGGCCTCATCCTCGACCTGCGCAACAACGGCGGCGGCCTGCTGCAGAGCGCGGTCGGCGTGGCCGGCGCGTTCCTGCCGCCCGACTCGGTCGTCGTGTCGACCAACGGCCAGATCCCCGATTCGAAGCAGGTCTACCGCGATACGTACGACAACTATCGCCTGCCGTCCTTCGACGGCGATCCGCTGAAGAACCTGCCGCCGATCTTCAAGACCGTGCCGATGATCGTGCTGACGAACGCGTATTCGGCGTCCGCGTCGGAAATCGTCGCCGGTGCGCTGCAGGATTCGAAGCGCGCGCAGATCATGGGCAAGACGACGTTCGGCAAGGGCTCGGTGCAGACGGTCCGCCCGATGACGGCCGACACCGCGCTGCGCCTGACCACCGCGTACTACTACACGCCGAGCGGCCGTTCGATCCAGAACAAGGGCATCACGCCGGACGTGCCGGTCGATCAGTACGCGGACGGCGATCCGGACGACGTGCTCGTCACGCGCGAGGTCGACTATTCGAACCACCTCGCGAACACGCAGGACCCGAACGAGAAGAAGGAGCAGGAAGAGCGCGATCAGCGCCGGATGGATCAGCTGCGCGTCCTCGAAGAGCAGAACGACAAGAAGACGCCGGAGCAGCGCCAGAAGGATCGCGATCGCAAGCCGATCGAGTTCGGCAGCGCCGACGACTTCATGATGCAGCAGGCGCTCAACAAGCTCGAAGGCAAGCCGGTCCAGGAATCGAAATCGCTGCTCGCCGAGAGCGTGACGAAGAGCCCGGCCGGCAAGGCCGCCGCGGCCGCGAAGGCATCGGGCGCGAGCGCCGCGAAGCCGGCCTCCGCACCGAAGCCGGCATCCGCGCCGAAGTAAGCGCCGGCCGGCATCCGACGGGCCATCGCGGGAAGACCGCGATGGCCCGTTTTTCATGCGCGCCTAAAATAACGAACGTCCGCCCGCCTCGCTCACGAGCCCCCATGAACGACGATCAACTCCTTCGCTACTCCCGCCACATCCTCGTCGACGAAATCGGCATCGACGCGCAACAGCGCTTTCTCGACGCGCATGCGATCGTCGTCGGCGCGGGCGGCCTCGGCTCGCCGGCCGCGATGTATCTCGCGGCATCGGGGGTCGGCACACTCACGCTCGTCGACGCCGATACGGTCGATCTCACGAACCTGCAGCGGCAGATCCTGCACGTGACGGCATCGGTCGGCCGCAGCAAGGTCGAATCGGGGCGCGACGCGCTCGTGCAACTGAACCCCGAGGTGACGGTGAACGCGGTCGCGGCGCGCGTCGACGATGCGTGGCTCGATGCCCACGTGCCGCATGCGAGCGTCGTGCTCGACTGCACCGACAATTTCGCGACGCGGCACGCGATCAACCGCGCGTGCGTCGCGCACGGCGTGCCGCTCGTGTCGGGCGCCGCGCTGCGCTTCGACGGCCAGATCAGCACGTTCGACTTCCGCGACGCGGCCGCGCCCTGCTATGCGTGCGTGTTCCCGGAAGACCAGCCGTTCGAGGAAGTCGCGTGCGCGACGATGGGCGTGTTCGCGCCGACCGTCGGGATCATCGGCGCGATGCAGGCGGCCGAGGCGCTGCGCGTGATCGGCGGCATCGGCAAGACGCTGAACGGGCGGTTGATGATGCTCGATTCGCTGCGGATGGAATGGACGACGATGAAAATCGCGCGCCAGGCCGATTGCCCGGTATGCAGGGGCCGGCACTGACGCGCGACGGGCATGCGCCAGGCCGCGCATGCATGACGTTTCGCCATGGTTAGCGGCGGCAAGAACGCCTAGGCAGCCGCATCCGCCCGCGGCTCGGCGACCGACAGCCGCTGCAGCGCCGCCTGCACTTCTTCCGGCTCGAACGCGGCCAGCACGTCGGCCGTCGGCTTTTCGAGCGCCTTCAGGTGTGCGCGCAGGATCTCCTGCTTCACGACGAGCAACTGGCTCGGGTGCATCGAGAACTCGGTGAGCCCCATCCCGAGCAACAGGCGCGTGAGCGCCGGGTCGCCCGCCATCTCCCCGCACACCGACACCGACACGCCCGCGCGCTTCGCTTCGCGCAACGTGTACGCGATCAGGTGCAGCACGGCCGGATGCAGCGGGTCGTACAGGTGCGCGACCGCGTTGTCGGCGCGATCGATCGCGAGCGTGTACTGGATCAGGTCGTTCGTGCCGATCGACAGGAAATCGAAGCGCTTCAGGAACAGCGGCAGCGCGATCGCCGCGGCCGGGATCTCGATCATCGCGCCGAGGCGCACGTTCGGATCGTACGCGAGCCCCGCGTCGTCGAGCTGGCGCTTCGCCTCGCGAATCAGGTCGAGCGTCTGGTCGATCTCCTGCGCGTGCGCGAGCATCGGGATCAGGATCTTCACCTGGCCGAACGCGGACGCGCGCAGGATCGCGCGCAACTGCGTGAGGAACATCTGCGGCTCGGACAGGCTCCAGCGGATCGCGCGCAGGCCGAGCGCCGGGTTCGGCGCCGTTTCGTAGCCTTCGTCGAGCGCCTCGAGCGGCTTGTCCGCGCCGACGTCGATCGTGCGGATCGTCACCGGCATGCCCTTCATCCACTCGACGGCGCGCTTGTACGCGGCGAACTGCTCTTCCTCTTCCGGCATCTCCTTCTGATGCATGAACAGGAACTCGGAGCGGAACAGGCCGACGCCGACCGCGCCGGCCTCGACGGCTGCCTTCGCGTCGTCGGGCAGCTCGATGTTCGCGTACAGGTCGATCTTCGTGCCGCACAGCGTTTGCGTCGGCGAGAACTTCAGGCGCTGAAGCTTGCGTTGCTCCAGCACCTTCTCGGACTGGCGGTACGAATATTCCTCGAGGACGATCGGCGCGGGATCGACGATCACGATGCCCTGGTCGCCGTCGACGATGATCAGGTCGTCCTGGCGGATCAGCGAACTCGCATGCTGCACGCCGACCGCGGCCGGAATGCCGAGGCTGCGCGCGACGATCGCCGTGTGCGACGTGCGGCCGCCGAGATCGGTGACGAACGCCTGGAACGACTGCGTCTTGAACTGCATCATGTCGGCCGGCGCGATGTCGTGCGCGACGACGATCATCTCGTTCGTGCCGTTCCTGGCCGCACCGTCGAGCGCCTGCGACGCGGACGGCGCACCGGCGAGCGCCTTCAGCACGCGCTCGACCACCTGCTCGATGTCGGCCTTGCGCTCGCGCAGGTATTCGTCCTCGATGTCGTCGAAATGGCGCGTCAGCAGTTCGAGTTGCTCGGTCAGCGCCCATTCGACGTTGTAGCGGCGCGTGCGGATCAGGTCGATCGTTTCCTGCACGAGCATCTCGTCGCTCAGGATCATCGTGTGGACGTCGATGAATGCGCCGACTTCGCTCGGCGTGTCGTCGGTCAGGTCGGCGCGCAGCGCTTCGAGCTCGCGACGCACGACGTCGCGCGCCGTGCGGAATCGCTCCACTTCGGCGTCGGTCTGGTTGGCCTCGATCAGGTAATGGGCGACGTCGAGCGCCGCCGGCGCGATCAGATAGGCTCGCCCGATCGCGATACCTCGTGAGACGGGAATGCCATGCAGCGTGAAGGACACGCGCACCTCCTCTGTACAAGTAAAGCCGCGGCACACTGCTGCGATGCGCTTATGACCCCGGTTAGCGATTATAAATTCCGCGACTCCCCGCTGACTGCATGCAGCGCAGCATTGCGCATTCCGCATCAATGCTTCCGACGAAAAAAATGCCGCGGTATCCGCGGCATTCTGACTGGAAACGGCAATGATTCCGCGTCGCGCTCACTGGCCTTCGCCGAACTTGTCGGCGATCAGCTTCAGCAGCGCGTCCATCGCTTCCCGCTCGTCGGGCCCGTCGGTCTCGATCGTCACGGTGCTGCCGATGCCGGCCGCCAACATCATCACGCCCATGATGCTCTTCGCGTTGATCTTGCGCCCGTTGCGTGTCATCCAGACTTCCGACTGGAAGTTGCCGGCCAGTTGCGTAAGCTTGGCCGATGCGCGCGCATGGAGCCCCAATTTATTGACGATGGTGGTTTCTTGTTGAAGCATGATTCTCGGTCGGGTCGGTCGGGACCGCCGGCGGCGCGCGCCGGCGGGTCGGTCTAAAACGGAAAACGGAGGCTCAGTGCGATTCGGTGCGCGGCTGCGGTTCGGGCGGAATCGGCGCGCACTGGCCGCAACCGGTTTCCGACGGCGGCGGCGGCGTGCCGGCCGACACCTCGTGGACGCCCTTCGCGCCGCCGGACAGCGCCTTGTCGACCAGCTTGTCGAGCGGCACGGTGCGGTAGCAGACGGCCCGCACGAGCATCGGCAGGTTCACGCCCGCGAGCACGCGCACGTTGTCGAGCTTCGCGAGCTGGCCCGCGATGTTCGCGGGCGTCGCGCCGTACATGTCGGTCAGCACGACCACGCCGTTGTCTTCCCGGAGCCGCGCGAGTTCCGCGTGCGCGAACGCCATCACCTGGGCCGGATCGCTGTCCGCCATCACGTCGATGCAGCCGATGCGGGCGGGCACGCCGCCGTAGATGTGCGCGATGCAGTCCCGCAGCGCGGTGGCGAGCGGCGCGTGCGCGATGATCAGAATCCCGGCCATGTCAGATCGCTCCCGGCCGCCCCTGGCGGGCCGATACCCCGCGGCGGGGCAATGAGCGTAGCGAGTGTGGGGAACGTTTCATGTTCAGCCTTGCAACAGTGTCGGCCCGACCGCCGGGCCTTCGGTGCGCCGATCGCGGCACCGGGCAAGCGGGCATTGTAGCAGGCCGGTCAGGCGGCTCCGGCGACGGGGGGCCTGCGCGGCCGCCGCCGGGGTTGCGCGGAAGGCGGCCTACGCGGCCGCACGCTCCAGCGCGTCGATGAACATCGCGGCGACGTCGAAGCCCGTCTGCTCCATGATCTCGCGGAAGCACGTCGGGCTCGTGACGTTCACCTCGGTCAGCCAGTCGCCGATCGCGTCGAGGCCGACCAGCAGCAGCCCGCGCGACGCAAGCACGGGCCCGAGCGTTGCGGCGATCTCGCGGTCGCGGGCCGTCAACGGCTGCGCGACGCCGAGCCCGCCCGCGGCGAGATTGCCGCGCACCTCGCTGCCCTGCGGAATCCGCGCGAGCGAATACGGCACCGGCTCACCGCCGATCAGCAGGATGCGCTTGTCGCCGGCCTTGATCTCGGGGATGAACTTCTGCGCCATCACCGAGCGCGTGCCGTCGTGGCTCAGCATCTCGACGATCGAGCCGAGATTCATGCCGTCTGGCTTCACGCGGAACACGCCCATTCCGCCCATTCCGTCGAGCGGCTTCAGGATCACATCGCCGTGCTCGGCGTGGAACGCGCGCAGCCGCTTCGCGTCGCGCGTGACGAGCGTCGGCGCGACGAACTGCGGAAATTCGCCGATCGCGAGCTTCTCCGAATGATCGCGGATCGACTGCGCCCGGTTGAACACGCGCGCGCCGGCGCGCTCGGCCAGCTCGAGCAGCCACGTCGACGTCACGTACTCCATGTCGAACGGCGGATCCTTGCGCATCAGCACCGCGCCGAACGATTCGAGACGGCGCGCATCGACCGGACCCGCGTCGAACCAGGTATCGCGATGCAGGTCGTCCAGTTCGCCGACGAACGTGATGCGCCGCACGTCGGCCTCGACGGCCGAGCCCGTCCACGCGAGGTGGCGCGGCTCGCACGCGTATACCGCATGCCCGCGCCGAGCGGCCTCCGCCATCATCGCGTAGGTCGAATCCTTGTAGATCTTGAAATGCTCGAGCGGGTCGGCGATAAAAAGAATGTCCATGCGGGTCCTGTACGTAGCGAAGGTCCGTTACACCTGGATGGCTTCGGGGTCGGTCTTTTCCAGTTCGATCGACGACGCGATCAGCGACAGCCGCGCGACGACGCCGTACATGTAGAAACGGTTCGGCGGCGCGGCGCCCGGCTTCGCGCCGGCATCCGGCAGCGCGGTGTGCTCGAAGCCGAGCGGCACGTAGTGCATGCCGGGCGCGTTCAGGTTCTGGTCGCGCTCGCGGCCGCCGTGCGTGCGGTAGAAGCCGCCGACCACGTAGCGGTCGATCATGTACACGACCGGCTCGGCCACCTCGTCGCCGACGCGCTCGAACGTGTAGACGCCTTCCTGCACGATCACGTCGCGCACCGCGAGGCCGGCCTTCGATTCGGCCATCTGCGCGCGCTCGGCCTTCGTCATGCGGCCGATCTCGGCCGCGTCGTGCACGGTCATCACGCCGCGGCCCGCGGTGCCCGCGTCGGCCTTCACGACGACGTACGGTTTCTCGCTGATCCCGTATTCGCGATACTTGCGCGCGATTTTCTTCAGCACGCCGTCGATCGCGTCGGCGAGCGCCTGCTCGCCTTCATGCGCCTGCCAGTCGACGCCTTCCACGTGCGCGAAATACGGATTCACCATCCACGGATCGACGCCGACCATCTTCGCGAACTTCTTCGCGACGTCGTCGTAGCACGCGAAGTGCGTCGACTTGCGGCGCACGGCCCAGCCCGCGTGCAGCGGCGGCAGCAGGTACTGTTCGTGCAGGTTTTCCAGCACGGCCGGGATGCCGGCCGACAGGTCGTTGTTCAGCAGGATCGAGCACGGATCGAAATTCTTCAGGCCGAGGCGGCGCTGCGAACGCTCGAGCGGCTCGAGCACGATCTTCTGGCCGTCGGCCAGCGTGATCGGCGTCATGTCGGTGATGCTGGGGTCGAGCGAGCCGAAACGCACGTTCAGGCCGGCCTGGCGCATGATCGTCGCGAGGCGCGCGACGTTTTCCAGGTAGAACGCGTTGCGGGTCGGCAGCTCGGGAATCACGAGCAGATTCTTCGCGTCCGGGCAGATCTTCTCGATCGCGGCCATCGCGGCCTGCACGGCGAGCGGCAGCACTTCGGACGGCAGATTGTTGAAAGCGCCGGGAAACAGGTTCGCGTCGACGGGCGCCAGCTTGAAGCCGGCATTGCGCAGGTCCACCGAACAATAGAACGGCGGGGTGTGTTCCTGCCATTCGAGCCTGAACCAGCGTTCGATCGCAGGCGTCGCGTCGAGGATCTTCTGCTCGAGTTCGAGCAGCGGACCGTTCAACGCGGTAACGAGGTGGGGAACCATGAATCACTCGCGAGCGGGAGAATGAAGATTGTAGAGCAATTGCCTTGCCCATTTGGGGATTGTTCCCGGCTTCACAAGGATATGGAGGAAGTTTTCGGCTATTGACCCGATAGAGTGAAGGGTTATCCGCTACGGCAGCACGCGTCAGGAGAAAAAAAGCCCGCCGGGTAGGCGGGCCGAAGTCGCTGCGCTCATTCGGGGCGGGCGCCGTCGTCGCGGCGGCCCGCCGTGGTTCGTGTGACTTATTCCACGTGCTCGCCGTGCAGCACCACGTCGAGGCCTTCGCGCTCTTCCTCTTCGGACACGCGCAAGCCGATCGTCAGATCGATCAGCTTCAGCAGCACGAAGCTCAGCACGCCGCTGTACACGAGCGTGATCAGCACGCCCTTCGCCTGCAGCAGCAGGCTGCCGTCCATGCCGCCGATGTCCTTGACCGCGAATACGCCGGTCAGCAGTGCGCCGAGAATCCCGCCCACGCCGTGCACGCCGAACGCGTCGAGCGAATCGTCGTAGCCGAGCTTCGACTTGAGCCACGTCGCCGACCAGAAGCACACGACGCCCGCCGCGATACCGATCACGAGCGCGCCCGCCACGCCGACGAAGCCGGCCGCCGGCGTGATCGCCACCAGACCCGCGACCGCGCCCGACACGATGCCGAGCACCGACGGCTTGCCCTTCGCGATCCATTCGGCAAACATCCAGCCGAGCGCCGCGCAGGCCGTCGCGACCTGCGTCGTCAGCATCGCGAAGCCGGCACGGCCGTCGGCCGCGACCGCGGAGCCCGCGTTGAAGCCGAACCAGCCGACCCACAGCATCGACGCGCCGATCATCGTCAGCACGAGGTTGTGCGGCGCCATCGATTCACGGCCGTAGCCGACGCGCTTGCCGAGCACCAGGCACGACATCAGGCCCGCGATACCGGCGTTGATGTGCACCACGGTGCCGCCCGCGAAGTCGAGCACGCCGTCCGCCGACAGCCAGCCGGTCGGCTCCCACACCATGTGCGCGATCGGCACATAGACGATCAGCGACCAGAGCGTCATGAACACGAGCATCGCCGAGAACTTCATGCGATCGGCGAATGCACCGCAGATCAGCGCCGGCGTGATGATCGCGAACGTCATCTGGTAGACGAAGTACACCGATTCCGGAATCGTCGACGCGAGATGGCTGACCGTCAGCGTCGTCGCCTTGTCGCCCTTGATGTAGCTCATGCCGTGCAGGAACACGCGCGACAGGCCGCCGATGAAGCCGTTGCCCGGCGTGAACGCGAGGCTGTAGCCGACCACCGTCCACAGCACCGTGATCAGCGCGGTGATCGCGAAGCTTTGCATCACGGTCGCGAGCACGTTCTTCTTGCGGACCATACCCGCGTAGAACAGCGCGAGGCCGGGGATCGTCATGAACAGCACGAGCGCGGTGGACGTGAGCATCCACGCGGTGTCGCCCGCGCTGATCTTCGACGAATCGACCGAGAACGGCGCGGTGGGCGCCGCCGGTGCGGCGGCGGCAGAAGCCGCGGCCGATGCGTCGGCCGCGCCCGAAGCGGGTGCGGCAGCGGCGGTGGCGGATGCGTCGGCGGCCGGCGCCGAAGCGGCCGGTGCGGCGGCAGCCGATGCGTCGGAAGCGGCGGCAGCGGGCGCGGAAGCAGCCGCGGTGGAACCAGCCGCGGCGGACGCCGCGTCGTCGGCGAGCGCGGAGCCGACGCCAGCCGCGATCAGCGAGCCGGCCATCAGCAGGGACATCAGAAGTTTGCGCATCTTGGGTTTCCTCTTGTCGCTTGTCTTGTCTGTTCTGTTACAGCGCGTCCGCGCCTGTCTCCCCGGTGCGAATCCGGATCACTTGTTCGATCGGCGTGACGAAGATCTTGCCGTCGCCGATCTTGCCCGTGCGCGCGGCCCGCTCGATCGCTTCCACCGCCTGGTCGACGAGATCGTCGGACACGGCCGCCTCGATCTTCATCTTCGGCAGGAAATCGACCACGTACTCGGCGCCGCGGTACAGCTCGGTGTGCCCCTTCTGGCGCCCGAACCCTTTGACCTCCGTCACCGTGATGCCCGAGACGCCGAGCGCCGACAGCGCTTCGCGCGTCTCATCGAGCTTGAACGGCTTGATGATTGCGGTAATGAGTTTCATGAAGTCCTCTCGCTGGGTTGTCCCGTCGGATGAGTTGGAATGTTGTGACGGACTCTTCTCAGCAACTCGCATGCCATGTTGGTCCGAGCACCGTCTCGAAGGGCTCCGGAACGGGGTCGCATCCCGCAACGTAAGGCGCGAAAGCCCGGCCGAATGGCCAACATGGCCCGGTTTGCTGGCGCGGCGAAAGGATCGTTGCTAGAGTGCACGCACGTCCCGGATCGCCGGGCCATTCACCCATGCGGGCGCCATGCCCGGAATTCGCGCCCCGCGCGCACCATTTCCGGTCATGCGTGCATCATGGGCACGTATGCAACTGAAGATGCACATTTTTTGTGCAAGGAAGGGGAATCACATGAAGCAACCCAGCGACGTTTTCAACGATCTGCAGTCGCGCGTCAGCGATTTGCTGAAAAACTCGCCGGCCAAGGACGTCGAGCGCAACGTGAAGGCCATGCTGTCGCAAGGCTTCTCGAAGCTCGATCTCGTCACGCGCGAGGAATTCGATACGCAGGCACAGGTGCTCGCCCGCACCCGCGTGCGCCTCGAGGAGCTCGAAAAGCGCGTCGCGGAACTCGAGCAGAAGCTCGCCGCCCCGCAGGCCTGACGCCCCACCCGGCCGCAAGGTCCGGGCGCGGGCCGCCCCGTGCGGCTCGCGCCCGCCACCCCGAAGCCGCTCCGCCGCACTTCATCGTCGGTCGTTCTTCGCAGCCCCTCTTCGTCGTCCATCGCTCTTCGTAGTCCATCGCTCTTCGTAGTTCGTCGCTCTTCGCAGTCCGTCGCTCTTCGCAGTTAGTCGTTCCGCAGCACCTCGTTCTTTCTCCGCGCCACGCCGGCAAGCGCGCATCCGATTCCTCCGCGTCCCGCGGCATGCGGCCCCGAACGGCCGTCGTCCGCCTGTTTACAGGAGCCTCGCCATGTCGCTCGCCGTGGTGCGCAGTCGCGCGCCCGCCTCCGGCCGCGCGCCGGACGTCACCGTCGAAGTCCATCTCGCCAACGGGTTGCCGTCGTTCTCGATCGTCGGGCTGCCCGATCTCGAAGTCCGCGAAAGCCGCGAGCGCGTGCGCGCCGCGCTGCAGAACTGCGGGTTCGAATTCCCGGTGCGCCGCATCACCGTCAATCTCGCGCCGGCCGACCTTCCGAAGGAATCGGGCCGCTTCGATTTGCCGATCGCGCTCGGCATTCTCGCCGCGAACGGCCAGATCCCGGCCGACGCGCTGGCCGGCCGCGAATTCGCGGGCGAGCTGTCGCTGACGGGCGCGCTGCGGCCGATGCGCGGCGCGTTCGCGATGGCGTGCGGCGCCGCGCGGGACCGGCGTGCGGAGGAATCCGGCGCGGGCCTGGCCGGCGGCCCAGGCGTGGATCCCGGCGCCCCGCGCGATTCGAGCGCGACATCGCGCCCGCCCGAGCTGTACCTGCCGCTCGACAGCGCCGCCGAGGCCGCGCTCGTGCCGGGCGTGACCGTATTCGGTGCGCGCGACCTGCCGGCGCTGTGCGCGCACCTCGCCGATGCGCCGGACGGGCGGCTCGCGCCGGTCGCCGCGCCCTGTCTCGACGGCCTGCCGGCACCTGCCGCGCCCGATCTCGCGGACGTCATCGGCCAGCGCGGCGCGCGACGCGCGCTGGAAGTCGCCGCCGCGGGCGGCCATCACATGCTGATGGTCGGCCCGCCGGGGGCCGGCAAGTCGATGCTGGCGGCACGGCTGGCCGGCCTGCTGCCGCCGCTGACCGACGACGAGGCGCTGACCTCGGCCGCGCTGCTGTCCGCGAGCCGGCTCGGCTTCTCGCCCGCGCAGTGGCGCCGCCGGCCGTTCCGCGCGCCGCATCACTCGTCGAGCGCCGCCGCGCTGGTCGGCGGCCGCAATCCGCCGCAGCCGGGGGAAATCACGCTCGCGCACCTCGGCGTGCTGTTTCTCGACGAACTGCCGGAATTCGACCGGCACGTACTGGAAATGCTGCGCGAGCCGCTCGAAGCCGGCCGCATCACGATCTCGCGCGCGGCCCAGCAGGCCGACTTCCCCGCCGCGTGCCAGCTGATCGCCGCGATGAACCCGTGCCCGTGCGGCTGGCACGGCGATCCGTCCGGGCGCTGCCGCTGCTCGCCGGACGTGGCCGCCCGCTATCTGCGCAAGCTGTCGGGGCCGCTGCTCGACCGCATCGACATCCAGATCGACCTGCCCGCGCTGTCGCCGGCCGAACTCGCGACCCGAGCGACGGCGCCCGGCGAACCGAGCGCGGCGGTGGCCGCCCGGGTCGCGCAGGCGCGTGCGCTGCAGCTCGATCGGCAGGGCAAGACGAATCACATGCTGAGCGGCCGCGAAACCGACGACCTGTGCCGACCGACCGACGAAGGCGAGCGGCTGCTGCGCGAGGCCGGCGAGCGCTTCGGCTGGTCGGCGCGTGCGTATTTCCGCGTGCTGAAAGTCGCGCGGACGATCGCCGATCTGGCCGGCGACCCGCTGCCGACGGCCGCGCAGATCGCCGAGGCGATCCGCTACCGGCGCGCGTTGACGGGGCTGTGAGCGGCCCAGGAGGACAAAATCATGCTGTCAAGACTTGACTTATGCACAATTTCGCGAATCCGGCCCCGGATCGCGGCTCGCCGCGGCCTTTGCCGGACGGAATTCGTATCCCTTTGTTTCGATTGATTTTTCTCAAAAGGAGAACGGGCGGCCAAACGGGCCGGAAGGCCGTCCCGCGCGGCTTCGCGAGAAATACCGGCCACTTTTCAACAAAGTTATCCACATGCGCTGTGGATAGCCGAAAAACCCTCGCAAAATCCGGCGATTAGCGTCGAAAGCTGCGAATGAACTTTCAGTTGTCACAGCGTGTCCGAGCGCCCTCGCCGGCCGTCGTCAATCCAGCTTGAACGAACCGAAAAACTGGTCGAGCTGCTCCTGCGCGAGCGGCCCATCGGCGATCACGACAGCCTGGTACGCGTGTCGGCCGCGCGCGGCGAGCCGCGCGACGATCGTCTTGCGCGCGCGATCGCCGCCGGCGGCGGCACCCGCGATGCGCAGCTCGAGCCCGTTCACGGCGCCGCCGGCCGCGAGGGGCACGGGCACCGTCGCCGTCTGCGGCGCGCCTTCGAGGTTGCGCGACAGCCCTGCGCGCAGGAATTCGAGCGCCGCGCGGCGTGTGTCGTCGCGGTCGTCGGGCAACGTCAGCGTGCCGACCGCGAATACCGCGCCGTCGACGTGCGCGGCCTGCATCCGCATCGGCATCGACGTACCGCCGAGCGCCACCGGCTGCTCCTCGACGGTCGGTTTCGCCGGCAGGTCGATCGTGTAGCCGGCGTCGTTGTGCAACGTGCGCCAGTCGTACGACGGCGAGCACGCGGCCAGCGCGGCGCTCAGGCAGGCCAGCGCGGCGAAGTGTCGCAGCGGGCGAAAAAGGGGGCGCAACGAATCGGTGACTTCCTTCGGCATGGCGTGGATCGCGGCAGGCAAAACCACCATTATCCGTCGAACCGGAAAACCGGAATGCGCGGCCGCCGCCGGTGCGCGCACCGCATTCGCGCTAAAATGAGCGCCGAATTTCGACGCCCTTTGCGTCGATCAGCGTCATCGACTCCGAGAGCACCAGATGAACACCACGCCTTCCGCCCGCCGCAGTGCCGGCCCCGTCCGCTACCTCGCCGCGGCCGCCGTCGTCGCGGCGATCGCCGTCGCCGGCTTCTTCGCGTTCAACGGCAAGTCCAGCGTGCCGGACGCGACCTTCACGCTGCTGTCGGGCCAGAAAGTCTCGACCGCCGGCGACCTGAAGGGCAAGGTCTATCTCGTGAACTTCTGGGCGACGAGCTGCGCGACCTGCATGCAGGAAATGCCGCAGATGGTCGACACCTACAATCGCTTCAAGGGTCAGGGGCTGGAGTTCGTCGCGGTCGCGATGAACTACGATCCGCCGATGTACGTCGCGAATTACGCGCAGACCCGCCAGTTGCCGTTCAAGGTCGCGCTCGACGACGGCAGCGTCGCGAAGCAGTTCGGCAACGTGCAACTCACGCCGACGACCTTCGTCGTCGACAAGGACGGCAAGATCCTGAAGCGCTACGTCGGCGCGCCGCAATTCGCGGAACTCGACGCGCTGCTCAAGAAGGCGCTCGACGGCAACGCTGCCTGAGCACCGCCGAATCCGGCCGGAAAGCGCGCGCACCGCGCCCCGCCGGCAAGAAACGGACCGCATGACCGGGCAACCCGGTTTCGCGGTCCGTTTGCTTTTCAGCGCTCGGTTTCGCCTTTCGCCGACAGCCCGTAGCGCTTCATCTTCTCGTACAGCGTCGCCTTGCCGACATGCAGCCGGTCGGCCGTTGCCGCGACCGCGCCGCCCGTCTGGTTCAGCGCCTGGGCGATCACTGCGCGCTCGAATTGCTCGACGCGCTCCTTCAGCGTCTGGTCGTTGTCGGCGTCGTCGCCCGCACCTGTTTGCTGCGGCACGTCGGCCACGCCGAGCACGAAGCGGTCGGCGGCGTTGCGCAGCTCGCGCACGTTGCCCGGCCAGTCGCGCTGCATCAGGCTCGCGCGCTGCCGGTCGGTCAGCACCGGCGCGGGCCGGCCGTAGCGCACGGCCGCATCGAGCATGAAGTGCTCGAACAGCGGCACGATGTCCTCGCGGCGCTCGGCGAGCGGCGGCAGCGCGATCGTCACGACGTTGAGCCGGTACAGCAGGTCGCGCCGGAACGTGCCGGCCGCGACGAGCTCGCTCATGTCGCCCTTCGCGGCCGCGACCACGCGGCAGTTCACGCGGATCGGCTGGTTCGAGCCGAGCCGCTCCAGCACGCCGTCCTGCAGCACGCGCAGCAGCTTCACCTGCAACGCGAGCGGCATGCTTTCGATTTCGTCGAGGAACAGCGTGCCGCCGGACGCGTATTCGAGCTTGCCGACGCGCCGCTTCGCGGCGCCGGTGAACGCACCGGGCTCGTAGCCGAACATCTCCGACTCGAACATCGGCTCGGGCAGCGCGCCGCAGTTCACGGCGATGAACGGCTTGTCGCGGCGCGGCGACAACTCGTGCAGGCTGCGTGCGATCAACTCCTTGCCGGCGCCCGTGTCGCCGTTAATCAGTACCGACGCGTCCGTCGGCGCGACGTTCGCGATCAGCTTGCGCACCTGCTCGATCGCGGGGCTGCGGCCGATGATGCGCGGCGCGACGACGTTCTGCCCGGCCAGCTCGCGCCGCAGCGCGTGATTCTCGAGCACGAGCTCGCGGCGCTCGAGCGCGCGGCGCACCGTCTCGATCAGGCGCTCGGCCGCGAACGGCTTTTCGATGAAGTCGTAGGCGCCGTCGCGCATCGCCTGCACGGCCATCGAGATGTCGCCGTGCCCGGTGACGAGGATCACCGGCACGTCGGGCACGCGCTCGCGGCACTGCGCGAGCACGTCGAGCCCGCTCGCGCCGGGCAGCCGGATGTCGCTGACGATCACGCCGGCGGTATCCGCGACGATCGCCTTCTCGGCCGCTTCGGCCGACTCGAAGCCGGCGACGTCGAAGCCCGCCAGTTGAAGGCTCTGCACGCTCGCCCGGCGCACGAGCGCATCGTCTTCGATATAGATCACTTGCAGCCGGTTGGCCATCGTACTCACTTGCTCCTGACGAGCCGCGCGCGGCTCTCGTTGATGCCGGTCGTTCGCCGACCGGGCCTGCTCACGCTAATGCGAGCCCGCCGGCTCGGACACGGAGTCCGGATGATGCGTGCGGGCGCGCCGCAGCGTCAAGACGAACAGCGCGCCGCCCGACGGTGCGTTGCGTGCGGTCAGCGCGCCGCCCGCGTCGCTCGCGATCGACGACGAGATCGCGAGGCCGAGCCCGAGCCCGCGCCCCATTTCCTTGGTCGTGAAGAACGGCTCGAACAGGCGCGGCAGCAAATCGGGCGCAATGCCGGAGCCGTTGTCGCGCACCTCGACCGCGAGCGTCGCGGCCGACACCGCGATCGTCACCTCGATGGCCGGCGCCGCGACGCCGGCCACCGCGTCGAGCGCGTTGCCGAGCAGGTTGATCAGCACCTGTTCGAGGCGCAGGTCCTCGCAGCGCGCGACGAGTTCGGGATAGTCGCGCGCCAGATCGAGCGGCGCGTCGCGCGCGGGCGAGACGGTCGCATCCTGCAGCGTCAGCGTGAGCGCGACGCCGCGCAGGCGCTCGTCGAGCAGCGACAGCACGCTGCGCAGCGCGCGCACGACGAGCGCCTGCTCGTTGCGCGGCTTCGCGCGGCCGACGAACAGCTTCAGCTGGTTGGTGATCTTGCCCATCCGCTCGGTGAGCGCGGCGATCGCCTCGAGATTCTCGCGCGCGGCGGCCTGCTCGCCGCGATCGAGCAGCACGCGCGTGTTGTCCGAGAAGCTGCGCAGCGCCGCGAGCGGCTGGTTCAGTTCATGCGTGATGCCGGCCGCCATCTGGCCGAGCGCGGCGAGCTTGCTCGCCTGGATCAGTTCGTCGTGCGCGGCGCGCAGCTCCTGCTCCGCGCGGATCCGGTCGCCGACTTCCTTCTGCAATTGCTCGTTCGCCTCCGACAGGTCGGCCGTCCGCTCCTCGACGCGCCGGTTCAGCTCCGCGTACGCCTGCTGCAGCAGCGCGCGGCCGCGGATCATCTCGCGCACGCGGGCGCGGCGCATCCGCCAGTAGAACGCGAGCAGCGCGACCGACACGAAGCCGAAGC
Organism: Burkholderia sp. MSMB1078WGS; assembly: GCF_001528895.1. Taxonomy (NCBI): domain Bacteria; kingdom Pseudomonadati; phylum Pseudomonadota; class Betaproteobacteria; order Burkholderiales; family Burkholderiaceae; genus Burkholderia; species Burkholderia sp. MSMB1078WGS. Next base: position 131,014 of record NZ_LPDI01000083.1, read on the forward strand.
CGGTGACGATCGTGGCGTTGCGCGCATCGGCATCGATCGGCGCGATCGGCGCGAGCGTGACGAGCAGCCAGTCGGGCTCGCCGATCCGGCGCTTGCTGGCGAGGAAGCGCGGCGCGCGCCGGCCGGCACCGAGGCGCACGATCTCCGCATCGGCGCCGAGCGTCTGCTCGACACGCAGCGGCAGCGGCGTGACCGGCTGCTGCGCGTACTGGCGCGTTTCGTAGATCGATGCGGCGACGGGCCCCGTGAGCGGGCGCAGCGTGTGGTACTTCCAGGCGGGCACGGACGACAGGAACACGACGCCGTGATCGTCCACGACGACGAGCGGCTCGGACGCGTCGGCGCCCTGGAACCATTCGAGATTGAGCTTCACGACGACGACGCCCGCGATCTTGCCGTCGCGCCACACGGGCTGCGAGATGTAGTAGCCGGGATCGCGCGAGATCGTGCCGATCCCGAAGAAGCGGCCGACCCGGCCGTTCATCGCATCGAGGAAATACGGGCGGAAACGGTATTCGATCCCGACGAAGCTGTCGGGTGCGCGCCAGTTGCTGGCGGCGACGCACAGGCCGTCCGCGCCGATCACGTAGGTGACGGTCGCGTGCGCGTGTTCGTTGAGATCTTCGAGATAACGATTGACGCGGGCGGTGTAATCGCCGCGCTTGGGCTCGGCCAGGAGGTCCTGCACGTACGGATGGCTGCCGAGCAGATAAGGCAACGATTCGTAGCGGTCGAGCGTGCTCTTGAGCGCGTTGGTGGTGCGCTCGACGCGCACCGCGGCATTGCGCTGCAGCTCGGCGACGCCCCGCTGCCACGTGATCGTCCACGTGAGCGCGCACGCCGCGACGAGCGCGGCGGCGAGCACGACGAGGATGAGCAGGCGGCGCGTCACGGTCGAGGCTTCCTGGCGATGCGGATCGCCTATTGTGTCATAGGCCTCCGCCCCGATGCCCCGACCGCCGCGGGCCGCACGGCCGGCGGGCCGTGCCGCCGCCTGCTCGTTCATCGCGTCAGACGCCGGCCGTCTCGGTCGGCGCGACTTCGGCGCCGCCCTTCAGCGCCTGGCGCAGCTTGTTGCGGTCGAGCTCCTTCTCCCACGCCGACACGACGACGGTCGCGACACCGTTGCCGACGATGTTGGTCAGCGCGCGGCATTCGCTCATGAAGCGGTCGATGCCGAGGATCAGCACCATGCCCGACAGCGGGATCGTCGGCACGACGGCCAGCGTCGCGGCGAGCGTGATGAAGCCCGCCCCCGTCACGCCGCTCGCGCCCTTGGACGTCAGCATCGCGACGGCCAGCAGCGTGAGTTGCTGCATCCACGTCAGCTCGATGTTGGTCGCCTGCGCGATGAACAGCACGGCCATCGTCATGTAGATGTTGGTGCCGTCGAGGTTGAACGAATAGCCGGTCGGCACGACGAGGCCGACGACCGAACGCGAGCAGCCCGCCTTCTCGAGCTTTTCCATCAGCTGCGGCAGCGCGGCTTCCGACGAGCTCGTGCCGAGCACGATCAGCAGCTCTTCCTTGATGTACGACACGAAGCGGATGATCGAGAAGCCGGTGAAGCGCGCGATCGCGCCGAGCACGACGAGCACGAACACGACCGACGTCAGGTAGAACGTGCCGATCAGCTTGAGCAGCGGCACCAGCGAGCCGACGCCGTACTTGCCGATCGTGAACGCCATCGCGCCGAACGCGCCGATCGGGGCCAGCTTCGTGACGATGTGCACGATGCCGAACAGCACGCGCGTCAGGCCGTCGATGAAATCGGTGACCACGCGGCCGCGCTCGCCGAGGTGTGCGAGCACGCTGCCGAACAGCAGCGCGATCAGCAGGATCTGCAGGATTTCACCCTGCGCGAACGCGTCGACCATCGTGTTCGGGATGATGTGCATCAGGAAATCGACCGTCGATTGCCCGTGCGCCTTCGCCGCGTACGACGCGACGGCCTTGCCGTCCAGCGTCGCCGGATCGATGTTGAAGCCGACGCCCGGTCGCAGCAGGTGCGTGGCCGCGAGGCCGAGCACCAGCGCGAAGGTCGACACGATCTCGAAGTACAGCAGCGCCTTGCCGCCGACGCGGCCGACCTTCTTCATGTCCTCCATGCCGGCGATGCCGGTGACGACCGTACAGAAGATGATCGGGCCGATCACCATCTTGATCAGCTTGATGAACCCGTCGCCGAGCGGCTTCATGTCGGTGGCGAGCGCCGGGTAGTAGTGGCCGAGGATCACGCCGACGATGATGGCGAAGATCACCTGCACATAGAGCACTTTGTAGAAGGGTTTCTTCTTCACGATGGTTCCTGCTGAAGTAGATGATGAGCCGGTGGAAACGGCGTCACGCGCGCGGGCGAATGTCACAGGAGAAAGCCAATCGCCCGCGCGGCTGCCGTGCCGCAACAAGCGATGCCTCAGAACATCCGACAGGGGAAGAAGGCGCTGGTCATCGATTGTCTCCTTGATGTAATAGTCAGGCCGAGGGGCGGCCATGCGCTTTATATTGCAAGGTCGATGCCAGGTTTCCGGAACCCCTCAAGCCGTTGTTTTCATTGTATTTCCCACAATGCGGCAGGCAAGGAAATCCGGGATTCCGGATTTCCGGAAAAGATCCGTCCGGCGATCCGGACGGATGGGCACATTGATCCGACGAATCAGTGCTGCACGGCCCGGCTCGCGAGCACGCCGGTCTGCGCGTAGAACTCCTGCCGCGCGAACGCGTCGCGCTCGCGGCGCGCGCGCTCGCCGCGATCCGCGAGCGAGCCGACGACGATCCCGACGAACGCGAGCGGCACCGACACGAGCGCCGGGTTGTCGAGGAACACCGGCGCGTGCGCATGATGCAGCACGTCGACCCACACCGACTTCGACAGCACCGTGAGCGCGACCGCCGACACGAGGCCGAGGCCGCCGCCGAGCACCGCGCCGCGCGTCGTCATCCCGCGCCAGAAGATCGACATCGCGAGCACCGGGAAATTCGCGCTCGCGGCCACCGCCGCGACGAGCCCGACCATGAACGCGACGTTCACGTGCTCGAACAGGATCGACAGCGCGATCGCGACGGCCGACAGCGCGATCGTCGCCGCGCGCGAGATGCGCATTTCCAGCCGCTCGTCGGGCTTGCCGCGCGCCCACATCTGCGCGTACAGGTCGTGCGAGATCGTCGTCGCGCCCGCGAGCGTCAGGCCGGCAACCACCGCGAGGATCGTCGCGAACGTGACGGCCGCGATGAACCCGTAGAACCAGTTGCCGCCGACCGCCTGCGCGAGCTTCACCGCGACCATGTTGGAGCCGCCGAGCAGGTCGTGCGTCAGGTTGAACGTGCCGTTCGCGCCGAGCCGGAAGAATTCCGGATGCTGCGCGAGCAGCACGATCGCCGAGAAGCCGATCACGAAGGTCAGCAGGTAGAAATAGCCGATGAAGCCCGTCGCGTAGAGCACCGACTTGCGCGCCTCCTTCGCGTTCGGCACCGTGAAGAAGCGCATCAGGATGTGCGGGAAGCCGGCCGTGCCGAACATCAGCGCGATGCCGAGCGACAGCGCATTGGCCGGATCGCGGATCAGCTTGCCCGGCCCCATGATCGACAGCGCACCCGGATGCACGGCCACCGCGCGGCGGAACATCGCGTCGATGTCGAAGCCGAATTCGCCAAGCGCCAGCAACGCGAGCAGCGTCGCGCCGAGCAGCAGCAGCACGGCCTTGATCACCTGCACCCAGGTGGTCGCGGTCATCCCGCCGAAGAACACGTAGACCACCATCAACACGCCGACGATCAGCTCGGCCGTGCCGTACGACAGCCCGAACAGCAACTGGATCAGCTTGCCCGCACCGACCATCTGCACGACGAGGTACAGCACGACGATCGTCAGCGCGTTCGCGGACGTCAGCAGCCGGATCGGCCGCTGCGCGAAGCGGTACGCGACGACGTCGACGAACGTGAACTTGCCGAGGTTGCGCAACGGTTCGGCGATCAGGAACATCACGAACGGCCAGCCCACCAGGAAGCCGATCGAATAGATCAACCCGTCGAAGCCGAACATGAACACCATGCCGGACAGCCCGAGGAACGACGCGGCCGACATGTAGTCGCCGGCGATCGCGAGCCCGTTCTGCAGGCCGTTGATGCCGCCGCCGGCCGTGTAGAAGTCGCGTGTCGAACGCGTGCGGCGCGCGGCCCAGCGCGTGAGCGCGAGCGTCGCGAACACGAACGCGAAGAACATCCCGATCGCGACCGGGTTCAGCTCGACCTTGTCGGGCATCGGGCCGGCGACGCCGGTCGCATGGGCGGCGGAAGAAACGAGAACGGCCAGCGCGCCGAGCGCGCTCGAAAGGAATCGCATGTCGGCCTCCGTTACGAACGCTGCAGGATCGCGTCGACGCGGCGATCGAACGCGCGGTTCGCGCGCAGCACGTAGCACGCGGTCAGGCCGATCGCGACGAGGATGATCGCGACGCCCGCGGCGATCCCGACCGTCGTCGTCGCGCCGCGGTACAGCGGCGCGGCGAGCACGTGCGGCGCGAGCGCGACGAGCAGGATGAAGCCGTAGTACGTGGCGATCATCAGCGCCGTCAGCATGAAGCTGAAGCGGCGCCGTGCCCGCACGAGCTGCTGGTAGTCAGGGCGCGCCGTGACCGATTCGATGACGGAAAGCTCCATGTTGTCTCCAATATCGTCTCGTCGTATCGCGAGAGCTGTCTCGTGGATGGTCGGCGCGTGTCGACTGCTCCGCCCGCGCCGCGGCGGCAATCCCTGCAACGCGTTACACGACGCGATCCGCACGCAGCCGCGCAACCGCGTCGGCCGACATCCCGAGCCAGTCGCCGAGCACCGCGTCGGTATCCGCGCCAAGCACCGGCGGCGCACCGCGCACCGGCAGCCGCGCGCCGTCGAAGCGGTACGGCGGCGCGAGCACGTCGACACCGCCCGCGACCGGATGCGGCTGCCGCGTGACGAGCCCGGCGCGGGTGGCGCGTTCCGACGTCAACGCTTCGTGCAGCCCGAGCACTTCGCCGCACGGAATGCCCGCGGCGGCGAGCGCCGCCAGCAGCGTCGCACGCGAGCGGCGCGCGAGTTCGCGGCGGATCTCGGGCAGCAGGTCGGCGCGATTCTCCGAACGGCCGAGGTTGGTCCTGTAGCGTTCGTCGGCCGCGAGATCGGGCCGCTCGATCGCGTCGCAGAAGCGCGCGAACTGCGTGTTGTTGCCGACCGTGATCACGAGCGGGCCGTCGGCCGCATCGAATACGCCGTACGGCACGATCGACGGATGCGCGTTGCCGTAGCGCGGCGGGTCCTCGCCCATCAGCAGCGCATCGAGCCCGTAGTACGCGGTGATCATCAGCCCGCAGTCGAACAGCGCCATCTCGATGCGGCGACCGCGCCCCGTCGCATGGCGTTCGTACAGCGCGGCGAGGATCGCCTGCGCCGAATACATGCCGGTGAACAGGTCGACCGCCGCGACGCCGAACTTCAGCGGCGGCTGGCCGGCCTCGCCGTTCAGCGCCATCAACCCGGCCTCGCCCTGGACGACGAGGTCGTAGCCGGGCCGCGCGGCCTCCGCGCCCGATCGGTCGTAGCCCGAGATCGCGCAGTGCACGAGGCGCGGATTCAGCTCGGCCAGCGCGTCGTAGCCGAGCCCGAGCTTCTCCGCGCCGCCGAACTTGAAGTTGTGGAGCACCACGTCGGCCCGCGCGGCCAGCTCGCGCGCGATGCGCTGGCCGGCTTCCGTCTGCAGGTCGACGCAGATCGAGCGCTTGCTGCGGTTCACGCTGTTGAAATAGGTGGTTTCGGTGTCGCCGATCCGCAGCCCCCAGTCGCGCGTATCGTCGCCGCGCGCCGGATGCTCGACCTTGATCACTTCCGCGCCGAAATCGGCGAGCACCATCGCGCACCACGGGCCCGCGAGCACGCGCGAGAAATCGAGCACCTTCACGCCGGCCAGCGGCAGCGCGCGCGCTTCGTTCGTCATCGTCGTCTCCTCCATTCGCGTTTGCGCCGTTATCGTTTGGACAGCGCGATGTAGCGCGCGAGATGGTGATCCTCGTCGCCGAGCTGGTGATCGATCATCACGAGCCGCTTCGCGTAGTGCGCCAGCGGCAACTCCCACGTCATCCCGATTCCGCCGTGCAGCTGGATGCTTTCCTCGGCGACGAGCGTGCCGATCCGGCCGATGCTGTATTTCGCCGCCGCGAGCGCGCGCTCGCGCACCGCACGCGGCGCATCGAGCTGCGCGGCCGCGTTGATCACGGCCGAGCGCGCCTGCTCGACTTCGAGCAGCAGATCGGCCATCCGGTGCTGCAGCGCCTGGAAGCTGCCGATCGGCAACCCGAACTGCTTGCGCGTGCGCAGATACTCGAGCGTCGCTTCCTTCGCGACGTCCATCGCGCCGAGCGCTTCCGCCGACAGCGCGAGCAGCCCGTAGCCGAGCACGCGTTCGAGCAGCTCGGCGCCCGCTTCGCCGTCGTGCGCGCCGAGCGCCGCATCGGCCGGCAGCGCGACGCGCTCGAAGCGCACTTCGGCCGCGCGGCCGCCGTCGATCTTCCGGTAGTCGCGCAGCGACACGCCCGGCGCCTCGGCCGGCACGACGAACAGGCCGATGCCGGCCGCGTCGTCGTCGCGCCCCGACACGCGCGCGCTGACGACGAAGAACGCCGCCTGCGCGGCCTGGTCGACGACGCCCTTCGCGCCCGTCAGCACCCAGCCGTCGCCTGCACGTTCGGCGCGCGTGCGCACGGTCGTCAGCTCGTAGTGCGAACCCGGCTCGTCGTGCGCGAACGCGGCGCTCGCGCTGCCGTCGATCAACGCGGCGAGCTTGTCGCGATGCGCATCGCCGCCCGCGAGCGACAGCGCACGGCCGGCCAGCAGCGCGCCGAGGAACGGCTCGACGACGAGCCCGCGCCCGAGGCATTCGAACACCACGGCGATGTCGAAGCCGGCGCCGCCGAAGCCGCCGTCGGCTTCCGGAAACAGCGCGCCGACCGTGCCGAGTTCGGCGAAGCGCCGCCACATCGCGCGGTCGAAGCCTTCGGCCGACTGCGCAATGCGGTCGCGCACCGGGAACGCGTACTGTTCGGCGATGAAGCGGTTCAACGTGTCCGCCAGCATCCGGCGATCTTCTGTGTGCTGAAAATCCATCGTCGCGTCCCTCGTTACAGCCCGAGCATCATCTTCGCGATGATGTTCTTCTGGATCTCGTTCGAGCCGCCGAAGATCGACAGCTTCCGGTTGTTGAAATACTGCTGCGCGGCGCTCGCGGCTTCGTCGGGGCCGACCGGTTCGCCAGCGTAGTCGGCGTCGAGCGCATCTTCGACGAACGGCTGCGCATACGGCCCCATCGCGCGCCGCATCAGCGCGGTGATCTCCTGGCGAATCTGCGTGCCGCGAATCTTCAGCATCGAGCTTTCCGCGCCCGGCACGCCGCCGCCCGCGACCGCGGCCAGCACGCGCAGGTTGGTCGTGCGCATGTTTTCCAGTTCGATCTCGACGCGCGCGACGCGTGCCGCGAAGAACGGATCGTCCGCGAGCGGCCGGCCGTTCTTCGTGACCTTCGCGGCCACCGCGCGCAGCCGGTCGAGGGCAGCGGTCGAGAAGCCGATGCCGGCGATGTTGGTGCGCTCGTACGTGAGCAGGTATTTCGCGCAGGTCCAGCCGCGGTTCTCTTCGCCGACCAGGTTTTCCACGGGCACGCGCACGTCGGTGAAGAACACCTCGTTCACCTCGTGCTCGCCGTCGAGCGTGATGATCGGGCGCACCTCGACGCCCGGCGTGTTCATGTCGATCAGCAGGAAGCTGATGCCTTCCTGCTTGCGCACGTCGGTCGCGGTGCGCACGAGGCAGAAGATCATGTTCGCGTAGTGGCCGAGCGTGGTCCACGTCTTCTGGCCGTTCACGACGTAGTGATCGCCATCGCGCACCGCGCTCGTCTTCACCGCCGCGAGATCGGAGCCGGCGCCCGGTTCCGAATAGCCCTGGCACCACCAGTCGGTGCCGTCGAGAATGCGCGGCAGCCAATGGCGCTTCTGCGCGTCGCTGCCGTACTTGATCAGCACGGGGCCGAGCATGTTCACGCCGAACGGCACGATGCGCGGCGCGCCGGCGAGCGCACATTCGTTGTCGAACAGGAACTTCTGCGCGACGCTCCAGCCAGGGCCGCCGTATTCGCGCGGCCAGTGGCTCGCGAGCCAGCCGCGCGCGTTCAGGATCGCGTGCCATTCGCGCATGTCGTCGCGCGTCAGATGCAGCCCGCCCTTCACCTTGCGCGCGATGCGCTCGGGCAGTTCGGCTTGCAGGAAGCGCTGCACTTCCGCGCGGAAGGCTTCTTCTTCGGGCGTGAAATCGAGGTCCATCTTCGTTCCGTTGCAAATGCGGTTGGCGTTCAGTCGATGCGGTTCAGGCTCGCGAAATCCGCGCCGCGCGCGACGAGATCGACGAGCAGCGGCGACGGCTTCCAGAACAGCGGATCTTCCTTCGCGAACGCGCGGATATCGGCGAGCACGTTCGCGAGGCCGACCGTGTCCGCGTAGTGCATCGGGCCGCCGCGATAGCGCGGAAAGCCGTAGCCGTACAGGAACACCGCGTCGACGTCGAGCGGGCGCAGCGCGATCTTTTCGTGCACGACGTTCGCGCCTTCGTTGATCATCGCGGCGAGGTAGCGGCGCAGGATCTCGCCGTCGCTGAACGTGCGCGGCGTGACGCCCTTCTTCGCGCGTTCCTGCGCGACGATCGCTTCCACTTCCTGGTCGGGCGTGCCGACGCGCGCGCCGTCCGGATACAGGTAGTAGCCGCGGCCGGTCTTCTGCCCGAACCAGCCGCGCTCGCACAGCCGGTCGGAAATCTCCACGTAGCGCGCGTTCGGGTCGCGCGTCGCCGCGCGGCGCTTGCGGGTCGCCCAGCCGATGTCGCCGCCCGCGAGGTCGACCACCTGGAACGGGCCCATCGGGAAGCCGAACTCGCGCACCGCGCGATCGATCTGGTACGGCGACGCGCCGTCTTCCATCAGGTAGTCGGCCGCCGTCCGGTAGACGGCGAGGATCCGGTTGCCGATGAAGCCGTCGCATACGCCCGCGCGCACCGGCGTCTTCTTCAACTGCTTCGCGAGCGCGAACGCGGTCGCGACGACGTCCGGGCTCACGCGCGCCGGCACGACGATCTCGAGCAGCTTCATCACGTTGGCCGGCGAGAAGAAATGCAGGCCGATCACGTCGGCCGGCCGGTCGATGCTTGCGGCGAGCGCGTCGATGTCGAGATACGACGTGTTGGTCGCGAGCACCGCGCCCGGCTTGCACACGCGGGCGAGCTCGGCGAACACGACCTGCTTCACGGCCATGTCCTCGAATACGGCCTCGATCACGACGTCGGCCTGCGCGAGCGCGTCGTACGACGTGCTGCCCTTGAAGCGCGCGAGCCGCGCGGCATGCGCGGCCGGCGTCATCCGCCCTTTCGCGACGAGGCCGTCGTACACCTTCTCGACGTGCGCGCGGCCGCGCGCGAGCGACGCTTCGTCGCGCTCGATCATCGTCACCGGCAGCCCCGCGTCGAGCGCCGCGACCGCGATGCCCGCGCCCATCGTGCCGCCGCCGACCACGCCGATCCGCTCGACCGGCCGTGCGCTCGCGCGCCGCGCCTCGGGCGCCTTCGCCGCCTCGCGCTCCGCGAAGAACGCATGCACGAGGCCCGCACGCTGCGGGCTGTCGAGGCACTGCAGGAACAGGCTCCGTTCGAGCTTCATCCCCGCATCGAACGACTGCGTGAGCGCGGCCTCGACCGCGTCGACGATCTTCGCCGGCGAGAAAAGGCCGCGCGACTTCTTCGGCAGTTCCGCGCGCGCCGCGTCGAGCGCGGCCTGCGCGGCCGCGCGGTCTGCCAGGCCCTGCGCGTCGCGCGTGCGGCGCACGGGCGCGCCGAGCGACACGAGCTCCTGCGCGTACGCGAGCCCTTCGGCGAGCGTGTCGTCGCTGTGCGCGATGCGATCGACGAGGCCGAGCGTGAGCGCCTCCTCGGCGCTCGCATGGCGGCCCGTCAGCATCAGGTCGAGCGCGGCTTTCGCGCCGATCAGGCGCGGCGTGCGCTGCGTGCCGCCCGCGCCGGGCAGCAGGCCGAGCGTCACTTCGGGCAGCCCGAGCTTCGCACCCGGCACCGCGAGCCGGTAGTGCGCGGCCAGCGCGACCTCCAGGCCGCCGCCGAGCGTCGCGCCGTGCAGCGCGACCACGACCGGCTTCGTGCTCGACTCGATGCGTTCGCACACGTCGGGCAGCGACGGCGGCACGGGCGGCTTGCCGAATTCGCGGATGTCGGCGCCCGCGATGAAGTTGCGGCCGGCGCCGACGATCAGCACCGCGCGGATCGCGTCGTCGGCCTGCGCGGCATCGATCGCGTCGGCGAGGCCGCGCCGTACGTCGGCGGACAGCGCGTTGACGGGCGGATGGTCGATCGTGACGACGAGGATCTTGTCGCGCCGCTCGCGCGTGACGGTGCCGGTTGGAGGGGTAGCGGGGGAATTCATGGCGTCTCCTGTCGAAGCTGTCGATGCAGCAGGCATGACCCGATTCTCGATTGATCGAGATTCGTTGACAATTCCCGCACGCTTTTACAAGCTGTCAAGTCCGACTTGACACCGAATCTTTCCGACCGTTAAACGGGCCGGATCAGGAGACACCCCGCATGGACCTGAACGCGCTGACGCTGCTCGTCGAGATCCTCGACGCCGGCAATCTCAGCAAGGCCGCGCAGCGGCTCAAGATGAGCCGGGCGAACGTCAGCTACCGGCTGAACCAGTTCGAGCGCTCGATCGGCCAGCAGCTCGTGCGGCGCACGACGCGGCGCATGGAGCCGACCGAGATCGGACTGAAGCTGTACGAGCACGGCCGGCGCATCCGCAACGAACTGCTCGCCGCGCAGGAATCGGTGACCACGCTCGGGCAGGATCTGCAGGGACGCGTGCGGCTGTCGGTGCCGAGCGGCTACGGGCAGATGGTGATGTCCGACTGGCTGCTCGCGTTCAAGCGGCGACATCCGGGCATCGTGCTCGACGTGGTGTTCGAGAATCGCGTGGAAGACCTGATGCGCGACGAAGTCGACATCGCGATCCGCGTGATGTCCGAGCCGCCGCAGAACCTCGTCGCGCGCGACATGGGCGCGGTGCGCTACGTCGCGTGCGCGTCGCCCGCGTTCGCGGCCGCGCACGGGATGCCGGCGAGCCTCGGCGCGCTGGCCGCCGCGCCGGTCGTCACCGCGACGGTGATGGGCCGGCAACTCCGGATCGCCGCGTATCTCGGCGACGAACGCCACGAGGTGCTGCTCGAACCCACGCTGATTTCGGAGAACTTCCTGTTCCTGCGCCAGGCGATCCTCGCGGGGATCGGCGTCGGCATCGTGCCCGACTACGTGATGCAGGACGACCTGCGCCGCGGCGCCGTCGTCACGTCGCTCGACGCGTACCGGCTCAGCATCTTCGGCACCCACATGTACATGCTCTACATGCCGAACCGCCACCATACGCGCGCGACGTCGACGTTCATAGAGTTCATCCTCGAACAGGCCGGAAAGACCGGCCGCGGCGGGCCCGGCGGGATGCGTCAGGGTTTCCTGTCGGATGACAAGCCGCCGGCCACGCGGCGACAATAGCGCGCCGGGGCGGGCAGCGCCGTTGCGTCAGCGCCAACGTCGACGCCGCCGTCTCCTTCGAATTCACTGCTGCCGAGGGTTCAATGTTCGACCGGATTCGTCCGCATTCGCGTCCCTGGACGCTGCTCGCCGCCGTCGCGCTCGTCGCGCTCGACGCCGGCTGCACGTCCCCGTCCGCGCCGTCGGGCGCCGTCGTCCCGGTTGCCGCCGCGTCGGGCGCGGCCGTCCCGCTGCCCGGCGTTCACGCGCCCGAACTGTCGTCCGGCTGGACCGACAAGCCGGGCTGGACTTCGCAGCACTTCATGATCGCGGCCGCGAACCCGCTCGCCACGCAGGCCGGCTACGACATGCTGAAAGCCGGCGGCACCGCGATCGACGCGGCCATCGCGACGCAGATGGTGCTCGCGCTGGTCGAGCCGCAATCGTCGGGCATCGGCGGCGGCGCGTTCATGCTGTACTTCGACGGCAAGACGACGCAGGCGTACGACGGCCGCGAAACCGCGCCGGCCGCCGCGACCGAGCGCCTCTTCTACGGGCCGACCGGCCAGCCGATGGGCTTCTACGAAGGTGTCGTCGGCGGGCGCTCGGTCGGCACGCCGGGCGTGCTGCGCATGCTCGACGCCGCGCACCGCGCGCACGGCAAGCTGCCGTGGCGCCGGCTGTTCCAGCCGGCCATCCGGCTCGCCGAGCGCGGCTTCACGATCAGCCCGCGGCTCGCGATGCTGATCGCGAACGACAAGTACCTGCACGACGACCCGGCCGCCCGCGCGTACTTCTACAATGCGGACGGCACGCCGAAGACTGCCGGCACGGTACTGAAGAATCCCGCCCTCGCGACCGTGCTGCGCCAGGTCGCCGACCGCGGCGCGAACGCGTTCTACAGCGGCGCGATCGCGCGCGACATCGTCGCGAAGGTGCGCAAGCACCCGACCAACCCGGGGCTGCTGTCGCTGCAGGATCTCGCGCGCTACAAGGCGAAGGTGCGCGCGCCGCTGTGTGCCGACTATCGGCGCTCGGTGGTCTGCGGGATGCCGCCGCCATCGTCGGGCGGCCTCGCGATCGCGCAGATGCTCGGCATTCTCGAGGCGATGCCCGACTGGCAGCAGATCGGCGCGCAGAAGCCGGTGCGCACCGAGCTCGGCTACGAGCCGACGCCGTTCGCCGCCCATCTGTTCAGCGAAGCCGGGCGTCTCGCGTACGCGGACCGCGCGCGCTACGTGGCCGATCCCGATTTCGTGCCGCTGCCGGGCGGCAACTGGGCGAGCCTCACCGACAAGACCTATCTCGCGCAGCGCGCGCGGCTGATCGGCGACAACAGCATGGGTGTCGCACAGGCCGGCACGCCCCAGGGCGCGACGCTCGCGACGGCCGACGACCGCAGCGCGGAATTGCCGTCGACGTCCGACATCGCGATCGTCGACCGCTACGGCCAGGCGCTGTCGATGACGACCAGCATCGAGGACGCGTTCGGCTCGCGGCTGATGGTGCGCGGCTTCATGCTGAACAACCAGCTCACCGACTTCTCGTTCGCGTCCACCGACAACGGCCGGCCGATCGCGAACCGCGTGCAGCCCGGCAAGCGGCCGCGCTCGGCGATGTCGCCGGAACTCGTGTTCGACAAGAAGACGAAGCAGGTGACGATGATCGTCGGCTCGGCCGGCGGCCCCGCGATCATCAATCACGTCGCGAAGACGCTGGTCGGCGTGCTCGACTGGGGGATGACGATGCAGCAGGCGATCGCGCTGCCGAACTTCGGGTCGATGAACGGGCCGACGCAACTCGAACGTGGGCGTGTATCGGACGCGCTCGTCGACGGGCTGAAGGGCCGCGGGCACGACGTGCAGATCGTCGAGATGAACTCGGGGCTGCAGGGAATCCAGCGGCTGAACGTGCAGGGGCAGACGGTGTGGTTCGGCGGGGCGGATCCGCGCAGGGAAGGAGTGGCGATGGGGGAATGAGGCCGGTAACGCGTGCGCGATCGTTGCGCATCGAACTGACGGCCCTCCCCTCCTCCACCGACGCATTGCGCCATGAATGCGACGACGCGCCTTCCGGACGTCGTCGCCGTTTCCCGGCTACGTGCCCCCCAACCCGCGCTCCCCTCATCGCATCGCGACATCGAACCGCCGCGCGATCGCGCACCCATAGCGTGTCCTATCCGCGCTAAATCACTTTCGTAACTGTCTGATCGACGACGCCTGCGTCCGTCCGTATAGTCGCTCGCTCAGTCCGGGCCCACGCGATAGCGGTCCGCCACTCGCGGCAACGACGCTGCGCCCCGCGCCTTTCGACGAAGCCGCACATGGATCCCGGGCTGCATCGAACATCTCATCGATCAGGATTACGAATAATATGTCACGCACATCCGCTGCAGATTCCCGTACCGCTCGGATCCGCTCGCATGCTTGCCCCGAACGGCAACGCGCGCCCTCCGCCCGCCTGCCGGCACTCGCCGTCGCCGTCGCCATCGCCGCGCTCGCACCGTACTACGTCCATGCGACCGAAAACGATCTGGTTCAGCACTACCTGACGATCAAGGACGGCGCCGGCGGCGAGCCGACCGCGTCCGGAGCCGGGTCGATCGCGATCGGACCTGGCGCAAAGGCGAATGGCGAGACGGGCGAGGACTACTCGGCGCTCGCGATCGGCGCACATGCCACCGCCGATGGGCGCGCCACCGTGGCCGTCGGCGAAGCCGCCCATATCCAGGGCGACCGCTCGAGCGCGGTCGGCGTGTCGTCGTACATCACGGGCGATCGTTCGAGCGCGTTCGGTTCGTCATCGCGAGTCGAAGCCGTGCGCGGCGTGGCGCTCGGCGCGGACTCCAAGGTCACCGCCAACGGTGCGGTCGCGCTCGGCCAAGGTAGTGTCGCCGACCGCACGAATACCGTGTCGATCGGCACGGCGGGCACCCAGCGCCAGCTCGTCAACCTCGGCGCCGGCACCCGCGACACCGACGCTACCAACCTGTCGCAGCTGAAACCCGTCGTCGCCGCGCTCGGCGGCGATGCGACCGTCGACGCGAACGGAACCGTGCGCGGCCCGACCTACACGGTCGACGGACAATCGTTCGACAACGTCGGCGGTGCACTGACCCAGCTCGACGGACGCGTCACGACGATCGACGGACGTGTCGCCACCGTCGAAAACAACGTGACGTCGATCCGCAACGACGTCACCGATCTCGGCACGCGGCTCGACAACGGCACGGCCGGCCTCGTCCGGCAGGATCCGGCGAGTCTCGCGATCTCGATCGGCGCCGGCAAGGGCGGCACGTCGGTGAGCGTCGCCGGCACGGACGGCACGCGCACGCTGACCGGCCTGTCGAACGGCATCGGCGACACCGATGCCGTGACGGTCGCGCAGCTCAAGGCGACCGGGCTGATCGATCCGAACGGCAAGGCGCTCGGCGCGATCGTGTACGACGACCTGAAGCTGGATCGCGCTACGCTCGGCGGCGTCGGCGGCACCTTGCTCGACAACGTCAAGGCAGGCGCCATCGCGGCGAACAGCATGCAGGCCGTGAACGGCGGGCAGCTCTTCTCGATGCAGCAGCAATTCGAAACTCGCCTGGAATCGCTCGACACGCGCATCAACAACATCGAGCAGGTCGGCCCCGGCACCAGGCCGCCGATCGGCGAGCAGGGCGGCCAGTTGGCGCAGCTGGGCGACGGCTCCGGCGCGACCGGCTCGAACTCGATGGCGCTCGGCCAGAATTCGAGCGCATCCGGCAACGGCAGTCTCGCGCTCGGCAACAACGCGACCGCATCGGGCCAGAATTCGGTTGCACTCGGCAACGGCTCCGTCGCCGATCGCGACAACACAGTGTCCGTCGGCGCGCCGGGGCAGGAGCGGCAGATCACCCACGTGGCGCCCGGCACTGCCCCGACCGATGCCGTGAACGTCCAGCAACTGAACGACCACATCGGCAGCGTTCGATCCGACATGGATCACTATCGACGTGACGCAAGCGGCGGCATCGCATCCGCCGTCGCGATCGCGAACCTGCCGCAGGCGTCGCTGGCGGGCGAAAGCATGGTCTCGGTCGCCGGCGGCACCTACAGCGGGCAATCGGCCGTCGCGTTCGGCGTGTCGACCGCCACCCGCAACGGGCGCTGGGTGGTCAAGGCGTCCGGGTCGACCAATACCCGCGGCACGGTCGCGGTCGGCGCCGGCGCCGGCTATCGCTGGTAACGCGCGCCACGGCGGCACCCTCCGCTTCAAACGGCAGGGGCCCGGGTCAGATCGACACGCACCCCGGCCCCTCGTCTTCTCGACGCGGGCGCCAACCGGCGTCCGTGCAGCCTGTACGGCCTACCCTCGCCCCTTCCACGGCACCACCCGCCGCTCGACCCACCGCATCGCCAGATCGAACAGCCACGCGATCGCGCCGATGATCAGGATCCCCATCACGACGATGTCGGTGCGCAGGAAGCTCGATGCGTTGAGCACCATCTGCCCGAGCCCGGCCGTCGCGGCGACCATCTCGGCCGCGACGAGCGTCGTCCACCCGAACCCGATCGCGATCCGCAGCCCGGTGAGAATTTCCGGCAGCGCAGCCGGCAACACGACGTGCCGCACGATCTGCGCGAAGCTGCCGCCGAGCGAGTACGCGGCGTTGATCTGCTCGACCGTCGCCGCGCGCACGCCGGCGCGTGCGGCCATCGCGATCGGCGCGAAGCATGCAAGGAAGATCACGACGAGCTTCGCCGTCTCGTCGATGCCGAACCAGATCACGACGAGCGGCAGATACGCAAGCGGCGGCAGCGGCCGGTAGAACTCCAGCAGCGGATCCAGCACGCCGCGTGCGATGCGGCTCACGCCCATCAGGATGCCGGCCGGCACACCGATCGCGGTGGCAAGCGCGAACGCACCGAACACGCGGGCAGCGCTCCACAGCAGATGGTCGGACAACGGCAGGCCGCCCTGGATACGGCCGTGCCACGCGTCGACGAACGCCGCCCACACCGCTTCCGGCGCGGGCAGGAACAGCGGCGGCAGCCACTGCAGATGCGTCGCGACCCACCACAGCACGGCCAGCGCCGCGATCGTCGCCGCGCTCAGCGCGGCCGTCTTCCCCTGCCCGGGCAAGCGATAGCGGCCCGACGAACGACGCGCACGCACAGCACGCGCCGCAGCCTCGGCCCGCGTCGTGCGACCGTCGTCCGGCTCGAAATCCGCGGCCGTTCGGTCGGCCGCCCACGAATCCTGCGTGCTCATGGTGTCCTGCCTGTGCAATGTACTGATCCGGCCACGCCCGACGGACGCACCCTGCCTCGCGAACTCGTGCATCACGCGGTCCCGGCGACTACCGGCTCGTCGCGATGCAGATACGCGATCAGCCGCTCGCGCCATCCGATGAATTCCGGCGACGACTTCACCGCACGTGCATCGCGCGTTTCGACGTAGCGGCGCGCGAACGGCAATTCGAAGGTTTCCGCGATCCGGCCGGGGCCCGGCGTCATCACGACGAGACGCGTCGCGAGAAAGAGCGCCTCCTCGACGTCGTGCGTGATGAAGAACACCGTCTTGCCTGTCCGCGCCCACACGTCGAGCACGAGCGCCTGCATCGTGCCGCGCGTCATCGTATCGAGCGCGCCCATCGGCTCGTCCATCAGCAGCACGCGCGGATCGCTCGCGAGCGCGCGCGCGATGCCGACGCGCTGTTGCATCCCGCCCGACAGTTCGTACACGCGCGCGTGCGCATGGCGCTCGAGGCCGACGAGCGCGAGCATCTCCGCCGCGCGCGCTTCGCGTTCGGCCTTCGGCACGTGTGCGAAGCGCAGCCCGAGCGCGACGTTGTCGAGCACGTCGAGCCACGGCAACAACGCGTATTTCTGGAACACGACGCCGCGATCGGCGCCGGGGCCCGTGATCGGCACGCCGTCGACGGATACGTCGCCCGTCGTCGGTGCGACGAAGCCGGCCATGCAGTTCAGCAGCGTCGTCTTTCCACAGCCGGACGCACCGAGCGCGACGACGAATTCACCGGCATCGATGCGCAGGTCGACGCGCGCGAGCGCCTGCGTCGTCGGCCTGCCGCGCTCGCCCGGATAGGCGACCGATACCTGGCGGACTTCCAGCGTACTCATGATCGAAGGGCTCCGCGATGAATGGGCCGAATGACCGCGCTCAGCGCGCGGCCTTCTGCACGAACTGCGGATCGACGCCCGCCGAATAGTCGGCGAGCACCGTCTGGATCGTGCCTTGCGATTTGAGGAACGCGGCCGTGGCCGCGAGCGACTTCGCGGCGCCCGATTGCGCGCCGCCGCCGAGCCACGTCGGCGAAGCCTGCTCGGCCGCCGTCGGGAATGCGTAGAGCGCGAGGCTCGCGGGCACATCTGCCGCGTTCGCGCCCGACACCTTCGCCACCGCCGCGACCTGCGGCGAGCCAACCTTCCAAGCCGCGGCATGCGCGCGGTAGTCGGCATCGGCGGCCGCGAGCACCTTCACGAAGCGCGTGACGAATTCGGGATTCTCGCGCGCGAACTTGCGGCTCACGACGAAGCCGTCGAAGGTCGACTTGCCGCTTTCCTTCGCAACTTGGCCCGACGTCGTCAGCACCGTGCCCGACTGCTTGACCTTCGCGAGCACCGGATCCCAGATATAGGTCGCGTCGATGTCGCCGCGCGTCCACGCGGCCGCGACTTCGGGCGGACGCAGGTTGATGATCTTCACGTCGTTCGGATTCACGCCCGCGGCCTGTAGCGCGACGAGCGTATGGAAGTGCGACGTCGACACGAACGGCACGCCGATCTTCTTGCCCTTGAGTGCGGCGACGCTGGTCACGCCCGAGCCGTTGCGCGCGACGAGCGCCTCGGCGTCGTTGATGTTGTCGAGCACCCAGAACAGCGAGATATCGAGCCCCTGCGACAGGCCGGCCGCGATCGGGCTCGAACCGGCTTCGCCGAGCTGCACGGAGCCCGACGCGAGCGCGCGGATCACGTCGGCGCCGCTGTCGAGCTTGCGGAACGTGACCTTGTAGCCGGTCGCCTTTTCGACTTCACCGCTCGCCTGCGCGTAGCGCCACGGCACGACCATGTCCTGGTACGCGATCACGACTTCGCGCGATTCGGCGTGCGCCGCGCCGAGCGCGGCAAAGGCGGTCAGCGCGACGGCGGCGCGACGGATGAAGCTGAAACGGGACATGCGGCTCTCCTTCGGAATGCGGGTGTTGCAAGCGGAGAGCCGACTTTACGAGCTTTGCGCGCGGCGGGAGCGAACTTATCGTGCGAAGCTATCGATGCCGTTTCAGCTTTGCTTTTCATGCTGGATCGGATCGCGCGTCCGGTCGGGTGACGATTGCCGTGCACATGCGCGGATCACCGCCGCGCCAACGAAAAAGCCCGCATCGCTGCGGGCTTTCGGGACTGCGGGTCTTGCGCGGATGGAGGCAAACGCCGTGCTCAGACCACCCCCGCCCCATGCGCCTGCAGATCGGCGTGATAGCTCGACCGCACCATCGCGCCGACGGCCGCGTGCGTGAAGCCCATCTTGTACGCCTCTTCCTCGTACATCTTGAACGTGTCCGGATGCACGTACGCGCGCACCGGCAGGTGGTGCTCGGACGGCTGCAGGTACTGGCCGATCGTCAGCATGTCGACGTCGTGCGCGCGCAGGTCGCGCATCACCTGCAGGATTTCCTCTTCCGTTTCGCCAAGGCCGACCATCAGCCCCGACTTCGTCGCGACGTCCGGATGCAGCGCCTTGAAGTCCTTCAACAGCTTCAGCGAGTGCGCGTAGTCCGAGCCCGGGCGCGCTTCCTTGTACAGGCGCGGCACCGTTTCGAGGTTGTGGTTCATCACGTCGGGCGGCGCCGCGTTCAGGATCGAAATCGCACGGTCGAGACGGCCGCGGAAGTCCGGCGTCAGGATCTCGATGCGCGTGTCGGGCGACTGCTCGCGCACCTCGCGGATGCACTCGACGAAGTGGGCGGCGCCGCCGTCGCGCAGGTCGTCGCGGTCGACGCTCGTGATCACCACGTACTTGAGCTTGAGCGCGGCGATCGTGCGTGCGAGGTTCTTCGGCTCATCCGCGTCGAGCGGATCGGGGCGGCCGTGGCCGACGTCGCAGAACGGGCAGCGGCGCGTGCACTTGTCGCCCATGATCATGAACGTCGCGGTGCCCTTGCCGAAGCATTCGCCGATGTTCGGGCAGCTCGCTTCCTCGCACACGGTGTGCAGGTTGTGCTCGCGCAGGATCGTCTTGATCTCGTTGAAACGCGAGCTGCCGGTGGCCGCCTTCACGCGGATCCATTCGGGCTTCTTCAGCTTTTCGATCGGAATGACCTTGATCGGGATGCGCGCCGTCTTCGCCTGCGCCTTCTGCTTGGCGGTCGGATCGTAGGCCGGGGTCGCGGCCGTATCGGCCGGTGCGGGAGAAGCGGTAACGTCAGTCATTCGATTGTTCCAGTGCGTGCGGCTTGTCGGCGGCCGCGGATGCGCCGTCGAGGTTGGCGATCAGACGGCCCACCAGCGTGTGGGCGACGTCGTTCCAGTCGGCGGCAACCTCGAGGCTCGCCATGTCGACGGTTTCCAGTCCGGCATAGCCGCACGGATTGATCGCAAGAAACGGGCGCAGATCCATCTTCACGTTCAGGCTCAGCCCGTGATAGCTGCAGCCGTTGCGGATCTTCAGGCCGAGGGCCGCGATCTTCGCGCCTTCGTGCACGCCGGATGCCACGTAGATGCCCGGCGCGCCCGCCTTGCGGACCGAAGCGAGATTATACGCCGCGAGGGTGTCGATCACGGCCTGCTCGATCTTCGTCACGAGCGTGCGCACCATCAGCTTGCGCCGGCGCAGATCCAGCAGCAGGTAGACGACGATCTGGCCGGGGCCGTGGTAGGTGATTTGCCCGCCGCGGTCGACCTTCACGAGCGGCACGCCGCTGTCGGCCACCAGCAGGTGCGCCGGGTCGCCGGCCTGGCCGAGCGTGTAGACGGGCGGATGCTCGACCACCCAGATCTCGTCGCCGGTGTCGGCCGTGCGCGTGTCGGTGAACGCGCGCATCGCGTCGAAGCTCGTCTCGTAGGCCTCGCGGCCCCGCCACCGCACGGTGACCGGCTGAGCCGGGGCGCCGGCGGGCGATGCGGAAACGGCGACAGGCGTGGACACGATGGAAACCGGCGAAACGGACATGGGCGGTAGTTTACCGAAAACCCGTGGGTCTCGCCGGCCTTGGGTGGGGGACGGATCGCCGGTATCCGTCGGACGAAACGACGGTCAGACGGTGCGCCAGCCGTCGTGGACCAATGCAGCGACGCGTTCGCGCAACCGGGCCAGCCCGCCGAGCGCGACTTCCCGCGGCGGCCGCGACACCGAGAACGCGACGCGCGCGCCTTCCCGGCTTTCCGCGCTGAGCCACAGCCGCTCGCCGCGGCGCAGCTTGAGCGTCTCGCCGTCGACCAGGAAGTAATCGTCGACGTCGTTGCTGCGCGTCGCCCAGACCGGCCCGCACTGGACGATCAGCCGCGTGCTGCGTTGCACCTTCATCGGCACGGTCTCGCCCACGGGAATTTCAAACGTGATGCTTGAAGAGATTTCTTGCATGATCGACTCCGCCAATAAGTGCTTCGATGGCTACAATCGTAGTCACTCGAAGGCGCCCGACCAAACGACCAATTTTCACGTCGATGTGAGGAAAATTAGCAAATGGACCTCCGCCAGCTCCCGGCGCTGAACGCGATTCGCGCGTTCGAAGCCGCCGCCCGCCACGAGAACTTCTCGCGCGCCGCCGACGAGCTGTTCGTCACGCACGGCGCGGTCAGCCATCAGGTTCGCGCGCTCGAGGAAGAGCTCGGCGTGCAGCTGTTCACGCGCAACGGCAAGCGGCTGTGCCTGACCGACGCCGGCATGCGCTACGCGCAGCAGGTCCGCACCGCGCTGATGGTGATCGCCGATGCGACGCGCGACGTGCGCGCGAGCGACCGCGACCGGCGGCTGGTGGTGTCGATGCTGTCGTCGTTCGCCGCGCGCTTCATCACGCCGCGCATCGGCACGTTCATCGAGCGGCATCCGGAAATCGACGTCGAGCTGCAGTCGACCAACTCGCTCACCGATTTCGCGCGCGACGACGTCGATCTCGCGATCCGCTTCGGCTTCGGCAGCTATCCGGGGCTTCACGTGGAGCCGCTGTTCGAGGAGGTGTTCTTTCCCGCGTGCGCGCCGACACTGAACGGCGGCAAGCTGCCGCAGACGCCCGCCGATCTCGTGAACTACCCGCTGCTGCGCTCGGACGACGAGCTGTGGCGGCCATGGTTCGACGCAGCCGGGCTCGACACGCTGACCGAGCCGAAACGGGGCATTCTGTATCAGGATTCGTCGAACCTGCTGCTCGCGGCGATCGAGGGCCAGGGGATCGCGCTGGTGCGCCGCTCGCTCGCGGTGCACGACCTGCTCGACGGGCGCATCGTGCGCCTGTTCGACATCGACGGGCCGAGCCCGTGGCACTATTTTTTCGTGTGTCCGCCGCCGCTCTTGAACACGCCGCGCGTGCAGGCGTTCCGGACCTGGCTGTTCGAGGAAGTCGCCGAATACAAGCGGCTATGCGACGAGTTGGACGCGCGGCGCGCGGCGGGGAAATGCCCCGCCGAGTGCGCGCTGGAGGGCGGATGGAAAGGGATCAGCGGCCGTTTGCGCTGATCCCCGGCCGCAGAACGGGCCTTAAAGTACGACCTTGACCATCGGATGGCCGGTCAGCGCGCGGTAGATGTTGTCGAGCTGCTCCTGGCTCGTCGCGCGCACGGTGATCGTGAGGCCCGTGTAATTGCCGCCGCTCGACGCGCGCTCCTCGATCTTCTCGACGTCGATCTCGTTGTCGTGAACGGCCACGACCTTGAAGATCGTGTCCTTGAATTCGGGGTGCGCCTTGCCCATGATCTTGATCGGGAAATCGCACGGAAACTCCAGCAGCGACTCCTTCCGGGTTTCGATCGCGCCGGTGACCTCGACGGTTTTGGTCGGTTCGCTCATCATTTTCTCCGGGTTAGGTCAAACTGTTCAAACTCGCGCGCCTTCGCACGCTGGTACGCGTCATACAGCGCCGCGAACACGGGGCCCGGCTTGCCGCCCTGCACGGGCAGATCGTCGAGCGACGTGACGGGCAGGATTTCCTTGGTGGCCGACGTGATCATGATTTCGTCGGCCGAACGCAGCTCGACCTCGCTGATCTCGCGCGCGACGAACCGGATCCCGCATTCGTCGGCCAGTTGCTCGACCAGCGCGTAGCGGATCCCTTCGAGGATCTTGTTGCTGCGCGGCGGCGCGAACAGCTCGCCGTTCTTCACGATCCACACGTTCGACGACGAGCCTTCGGTCACGTTTTCGTCGCGCAGCTGGATCGTCTCGAACGCGTCGCGTTCGGCCGCATGCTGCGCCATCAATACGTTGCCGAGCAGCGAGATCGACTTGATGTCGCAATGCAGCCAGCGGCGATCCTCGGCCGTCACGCAGCGCACACCCTTCGCACGCTCTTCTTCCGACGGCAGGCGCAGCGGGCTCGTCATCGCGAACACCGTCGGCACCGCGTTCGCCGGGAATGCGTGACCGCGCTTCGCGACGCCGCGCGTCACCTGCAGGTAGACGAGCGCGTTGCCGTCGCCGAGGCCTTCGGCGTTCGCCGCGACCACCCGCTCGATCAGCGCGCGCCAACCGGCCGCATCGTGCGGGTTGTCGATGCCGATCTTCTTCAGGCTGCGCGCGAGCCGGTCCAGATGCTGTTCGATCCGGAACGGCACGTGCGCGCCGTCGTGCGCATACACGGGGACGACTTCATACACGCCGTCGCCGAAGATGAACCCGCGGTCGAGCACCGGCACACGGGCTTCGGACAGCGGCACCAGTTCCTCCTGCGACGAGACGCTGAGGTAGACGATCGGTTCGAATTCGGCTTGGCTCATGGCTATGACAGATGGGGATGAAGTCGTGAAAACAAAGGCCCGTCGCGCTTACTTCTTCTTGCTGAACATCAGCAGGATCGAGTCCCAGATACGTCCGAAGATACCCGCTTCCGGCACGGCCTGCAGCGCGACGACCGGGAATTCGGACAGCGTCTTGCCGTCGGCGACGATCTTCACGGTGCCGACCTGCTGGCCTTGCGCGAGCGGCGTGATCAGCGGCGCGTTGACGTCGACTTCGGTCTTGACCTTGTCGCCGAGGCCGCGCGGCACGGTCGCCCACTGGTCGGCGCTCACGCCGACCTGCACGGTGTTCTCCTTGCCCTTGTAGAGGCGCGGCGTCGCGATCGCCTGGCCGCCCTTGAACAGGCGCACCGAATCGAACGCGCTGTAGCCGTAGTTCAGCATCTTCATGCTGTCCTGCGTACGGTCGCTTTCCTTCTGCTCGCCCATCATCACCGACACGAGGCGGCGCTGGCCGTCGACACCCGGGATCGCGCGCTTGGCCGACGCGATCAGGCAGAAGCCGGCCGCCTGCGTATGGCCCGTCTTCAGGCCGTCGACCGTCGGGTCGAGCCACAGCAGCCGGTTGCGGTTGCCCTGGCGGATGTTGTTGTACTTGAATTCCTTCTCCGAGAAGATGCCGTAGTACTGCGGAAAATCGCGGATCAGGTGCGCGGACAGCTTCGCGAGGTCGCCGGCCGTCGTGTAGTGGTTCGGGTCGGGCATGCCGTTCACGTCGGCGAAGTGCGTGCCCTTCATGCCGAGGCGCGCGGCCTCGTCGTTCATCATCGTGACGAACTGGCCTTCGCTGCCGCCGACGAGTTCGGCCAGCGCGATCGCGGCATCGTTGCCCGACTGGATGATCATCCCGTACACGAGGTCATGCACGGACACCGGCTTGTTCGCCTCGATGAACATGCGCGACTCGTCGCGGCCGACGCGGCGCACCGCGTCGCTCGGCGTGACGATCTGCTCCATCGAGATCTTCTTCTTGTCGAGCGCCTCGAACACGAGGTACGCCGTCATCAGCTTCGTCAGCGACGCCGGCTCGACGCGTTCGTCCGCATTGCCCGATGCGAGCACCGTGTTGCTCGTCGCGTCGACGAGCACCCACGAGCGCGCGTTCACGCCCGGCGGCGGCACCGCGCCCGGCATGTAGGTCGCGGGCGCGCCGGTGGACTGCTCGGCGGCCGGCGCCGCATGCGCGGCCTTGGCCTTGGCGGCCGGCTTCGCCTCGGCGACGACGATGGTCGATGCGAGCGCGACGGGCAGCATCACGCCGAGCGCGACGTTGCGCGCGGCGGTGGCGAAGGCGATGGAGGAAGCGAGGGACTTGAGGCCTTGGGAAGACAGACGCATGATCGATTCAGGCTGATGGCAGAAAGTGCGGTGCGAAACGCGCAGGGTTGAACGGCAAGGCGGCGGGCGTTTCGGGTACTCGCCCGACACCGTCGGGCGACGCGAAACGCGCCGGTTGGACTCGCGCGGACGCGTTCGGTTCGCGGCCGTCGCGAGCGGACGGACAGGCGGCGAAACGAGCGCCGCATGGGCCCAGCCGGGCCGCGGGCAACGCGGAATGCGGCCATTATACGTGGCCGCGAACGGCGTTTTCGCGAACCTGCCGCCGAACGCCCGCATACCGGCTGCGCGCGCATCGCGCGGCGACGCATCGGGCACGCTTGCTCGACGCCGCACGAGAGACGGGCGCGGGCGGCGTGCAACGCGCGTTGCGCCGGCGTGCGGCAGCCGGGTTGCGGCGCGGCGTCGCGTGAAGTGTCGGGAAGGGTCGCGCATCATCCGGCCGGGCGCCGGTGCGCGGCACGGGCCCCGGCGCTTACGCCGGCGCCCGCATGCAGGCTGTCGCCTGTTCACGCTGATAACGGGCTTGCGCTGGCCCTAGCGCCACGCGTCGACGATGATGCGCTTCAGCACGTGCAGCTTGCGATGGAGGAAATGCTCGGCGCCGGGGATCACGACGACCGGCAGCTCCTGCGGCCGCGCCCAGTCGTACACCGACGCGATCGGCACCGTGTCGTCGGTTTCGCCATGGATCACGAGCGTGTTCTCGGGCACGTCGGCCACCTGCCAGCGGCTCGCGGCCGTGCCGACGAACACCATCCGCTCGATCGTCTCGCCCGCGTCGCGCAGCCGCTTCGCGACGTGCGACAGCACGAAGGTGCCGAACGAGAAGCCCGCGAGCACGAGCGGCAGGTCCGCATACGCGGGCTGCGCGCGCATGTGCGCGAGCACCGCGAGCAGGTCGTCGGCCTCGCCGGCGCCGTTGTCGTGCACGCCTTCGGTCGCGCCGACGCCACGGAAGTTCGACCGGTAGACGACGTAGTTCAATTGCACGAGCGTGCGCGCGAGCGTCTGCGCGACCTTGTTGTCCATCGTGCCGCCGAACAACGGATGCGGATGCGCGACGAGCGCGATGCCGCGCGGCGCGGCGCCGCCTTCGCGCACGGCGTCGGGCAGGTCGACCGCGATTTCGATCTGGCCGATCGGGCCCGCGATCAGCGATTTCTGCGTATGAACGTTCATTCGGCCGGCCCGCTCAGATCTTCAGGCGCTCGACGACCTTGCCGTCGCGCAGGTGCGACTCGACGATCTCGTCGATGTCGGCCCGATCGACGTACGTGTACCACGTGCCTTCCGGATACACGACCATCACCGGCCCTTCCTCGCAGCGGTCGAGGCAGCCGGCCTTGTTGATGCGGACCTTGCCGGGCCCCGCGAGACCGAGCTCCTTCACGCGCTTTTTCGCGTATTCCTGCATGGTCTGCGCGTCGCATTGCGCGCAGCTCGGGCGTTCGGCGCCCGGTTCGCGCTGGTTCAGGCAGAAGAAGACGTGGTGCTGATAGTAGGAATCCATGATGGTGACGAGCGGCCCGGCGCAAGGCCGTGCGGAAAGAAGGGCGATGAATTGCCGTTACGCGAAGCGGCAACGGAGGATGCGGACGATTATAGCGACCGGCGCACGCGGCTGCCCGCGGCGCGACCGCCGCCGCACGGGTCCGGGCTGCCGCGTCAGCGGCGCAGCGCGGCCGGCAGCCACGCGTGCTCGACGCGCTGGCCGAGCCAGATCAGCGCTGCGTAGGGCCAGATCCATGCGAGCCAGCGCGCGATGCTGTTGAAGTGCACGTAGCGGCCCTGCCGCCACCCCGACAGCGTGAAGTCGAAGAACGGATTGACCGGCAGCAGGTTCACGAGCGCGACGCCGGCCAGCAGCGCGAGCGCCGCGAGCATCGCGCGCCACGTCGCCGGCACGCGCAATGCGACGAGCGCCGCCGCGAAACCCAGCTCGATGCCGAGCCGCGCGCCGGGCGTCGCCCACACGACGACGAGGCCGGTGGCCGACTGCATGAACGTC
Organism: Burkholderia sp. MSMB1078WGS; assembly: GCF_001528895.1. Lineage (NCBI taxonomy): Bacteria > Pseudomonadati > Pseudomonadota > Betaproteobacteria > Burkholderiales > Burkholderiaceae > Burkholderia > Burkholderia sp. MSMB1078WGS. The sequence goes on from NZ_LPDI01000083.1 coordinate 157,903, forward strand.
GCGGCCGCCTTCAGTACGAGCGTGGCGACCACCAGCGCGACCAGCAGCCGGATGCGCGGCGCGCGCGGGCGCATCGCGAGCGACGCGATCGCCAGCGCGGGGAACAGCATCAGCCCGCCGAGCACGGCTTCCCACGCGGAATCCGACAACCAGCCGTCGACCCGCTCGGGCCATTCGCTGACGTGCCACGCGGCCGGCAGCCATGCGAGCAGCGCGTCCTGCATCGACGCGTCGGCGCGCTCCCACAGCGCGGCCGGCCAGTCGCCGATGCCGAACAGGAACGGCGACGGAAACACGATCGCGAACGGCCACAGCGCGGCGAGCAGCAGCGGCGTCGACCCGTCGGCCTCCAGCCACGCGAGGCGCAGCCGGCGCAGCACGCCGCGGTCGAGCAGCGCGCCGGCGACCGGCGCAGCAAGCGCCGCGCCCAGCAGCGCGCCGAGCGCGTTGGCGCCGAGATCGAGATTCGACGCGACGCGCGTCGGCAAGTAGGTCTGCAGTGCTTCCATCGTCCCCGACAGCAGCACGCCGAGCACGCTCGCGATCAGCGTCGCGGCCACGCCGCGCCAGCGCGGGTGCAGCGCGAGCACGCCGAGTGCGCCGAACGGCAGATAACCGAGCACGTTCGTGACCACGTCGAACGCCGTCACGTAGCGCTGCATCGGCGCGAACAGGTAATCGAACGGGCCGATGCCGAGCGACGCCCAGCCTTCGAACGGATACAGCGACGCATAGACGATCAGCGCCGCGTAGGCGGCAAACGCCTGCCGCGCGAGCGGCGACGCGCGATGCGTGCCGGGCGCGCTCATCGCGGCTGCCCGCCGGGCGTCACGGGGTGCCCGCGTACGCCTGCACGCCGACCCACGCGGCGATCTGCGACACGAGTTCGTCGCTGGCCGCCGCGAGCGCACGCGCGCCGCCGGCCGCGTCGGGCGTGCTCGACGGCGCGCGCGCGACGAACGTACGCTGGCCGAGCACCTTGCCGTCGAGCATCAGGGTCGCGCGCGCGGTCACCGCACCGTGGCTTTGCGACTGCCCGTCGAAGACCTGTTCGAATTCGCTCAGGTCGACCTTGAGGGTCGGCGCGCGCACGCCGTCGGCCCCTTCGAGCACCGTGCCGCGCGACGACAGCGCGCCGCGTAGCCGTTGCGTGAGCAACTGCGCGGGCGGCGCGGTCCAGCGGCTGTCGCGATAGACGGCCACGTGCTGCGCATCGGCGTACGCGAGGCGGTACGCGAACTTGTCCGTATCGAGCGCGTCGGGCGCGGCGACGTCGAGCACCTTCAGCGCGGGGCCCGACCCGGCGGTCGCCACCGACGACACGGGCCCGAGGTCGTAGCGGATGTTCGACAGCACCGCGTCGTTGCCGGCGCAGCCGGCCGCCAGCGCGAGCGTCAGCACGGCAAGCGCGGCCGCGGCCGGACGCAGCGCGCGGTCAAGGATTCGTGGCATGGCGTATTCCTGCATGATGTTTCCGGTTTCGATGAACGTCATTGCCCGGCCGTCGCGCCAGGCCAGACGAAGCCCGCTTCGCCGGGCCCCGGCGCCGCGCCGGGCGACCCGAACAACAGACTGCGCGGGTTGCGGCCGAGTTCGCCGGCGACGTCCTTCAATTGCCGCGACGCGTCGCCGACGCTGTCGGCCAGCGCATTGAAGCGCGGCAGCGTGTCGTACTGCACGCGCGCGTTGAGCCCGTTCAGCGCGACGCCGACCTGCTCGGCGGCCGTGCCGGCCTTGTTCAGGTTCGACACGAGCGGCCCGTTCGGCTGCAGCAGCGTGTTCGCCGACGCCATCGCGCGATTCACCTCGTGCATCGTCTCCGGCAGCGCGGTGACCGCCGGGCCGAGCTGCTTCGTCAGCGTCGCGGCGCCGTCGGCCGCGTGCTGCAGGCTTTCGGCGGTCGCGCGCAACTGCTCGCGCATCTCGGGCGACATCAGCGCGTTCGCGCTCTTCGCGGCCAGTTCGAGTTGCCTCAGCAGCACGTCGCCGCGCTCCTGGATCTGGTCGAACAGGCTCGGCCGCATCGGGATCTGCGCGATCGACTTCGGCGACGACGGCAGCGGCGACAGATCGCGCCCCGTATCCTCGAGCTGCACGAACGCGATGCCCGTCACGCCCTGGAAGCCGAGGCTGCCGTAGGTCGACTGCGTGATCGGCGCGTCGTGATCGACGAGGATGCGGATCCGGATCTGACCCGGATGCGTGCGATCGAAGCCGATCGACTGCACCTTGCCGACGTCGAGGCCGCGAAAGCGCACGGCCGCGTCCGGGAACAGCCCCGTCACGTTGGTGCGCGCGAGCAGGTCGTACGGCACGCGCACGGTGCGGTCGACGTTGAACCAGAACACGGTGCCCGCGATCGCGAGCGTCAGCGCGATCGTGAACAGGCCGGCCCAGAACGCATGTGATTTGTTTTCCATTCGCGGGTTCCTTGCTTCTACAGCTCGACGCTCGACAGCGCCGGTTCGAGGGCCGCCTTCGGCAGCTTCGCGCGCCGCTCGGGCGGCAGCGCCTGCAACGCGCGGCGCCCGCGCAGCCCCAGGAAATATTCGTGGATGAACGGATGGTCGACGTTCGCGGCCTCCTCGACGGGCGCGGCGACCAGCACCTTGCGGTCGGCCAGCACCGCGACGCGCGTCGACAGCGCGACCATCGTATCGAGGTCGTGCGTCACCATCACGACGGTCAGCCCGAGCGTGCGGTGCAGCGTCGCGATCAGCTCGACGAATTCGTCGGAGGCCTGCGGATCGAGGCCGGCCGTCGGCTCGTCGAGGAACAGCAGCTCGGGCTCCAGCGCGATCGCGCGCGCGATGCCGACCCGCTTCACCATCCCGCCCGACAGCGCGGCCGGCATCTTCGACGCGTGCTTGCACGGCAGCCCGACCATCTCGAGCTTCAGCATCACGATGTCGTGCAGCAGGTCCGGCGGCACGCGGCCGAGCTCGCGCAGCGGCTGCGCGACGTTGTCGAACACCGTCATCGACGAGAACAGCGCGCCCTGCTGGAACAGCATCCCCGAACGCGTGCGCATCATCCGCGCGCTCGCGTCGTCGATCGTCGCCGTATCCTCGCCGAACACCTTGATCGTGCCCGACGTCGGCCTTTCGAGGCCGAGGATCTGGCGCACGAGCGTCGTCTTGCCGGAGCCCGAGCCGCCGACGATCGACACGATCTCGCCGCGCCGCACGTCGAAGTCGAGCTTCTGGTGAACGATGTTGCGCCCGTAGCGCTTGGTCAGGTTGCGCACCTCGATCACGAGATCGCCGGCATCGGCGGCCGCGTCCGGCCGGGGGCCGACCGACCCGGCGCCGATCGCCGCGGCATGCGCGGTCGTTTCGTTCGATGCGTTCATCCGAGCCCCACGTTCTGGAACAGGATCGCGAATACCGCGTCGGCGAGGATCACGACCGTGATCGACGACACCACCGACGTGGTCGTGCCTTCGCCGAGGCTCTGCGAATTCGCCTTGATCCGGAAACCGAAATGGCACGCGACCAGCGCGATCAGCATGCCGAACACGACGCCCTTGCCGACGCCGATGTACAGGTTCGCGATCGGCACGACGCCCGGCAGCGAGCGCACGAAATAGTTGATGTCGATGCCGAGCACCAGCTTCGCGGCGAGCGCGCCGCCCGTCAGCGCGATGATGTTGGTCCACATCACGAGCAGCGGCATCGCGACGCCGAGCGCGAGCACGCGCGGCAGGATCAGCCGCAGCCCGTGCGGGATGCCCATCACGCGCATCGCGTCGAGCTCCTCGGTCACGCGCATCACGCCGATCTGCGCGGTGATCGCCGAGCCCGAGCGGCCCGCGACGAGAATCGCCGACAGCACGGGGCCGAGCTCGCGGATCACCGACAGCCCGAGAATGTTCACGATGTAGCGGTTCGCCCCGAACATCTGCAACTGCTGCGCGGACAGATAGCTGAGCACGATGCCGATCAGGAAAGCGACGAGCGCGGTAATCGGCAGCGCCTGTGCGCCGGCGCTGTAGATGTTCGCGGAGGTTTCCCGCCACGGCATCGTCCGCGGGCGGCGCAGCACCGACAGCGCATCGAGGATCACGAGGCCGAACATCGCGATGCCGCCCTGCAGGTGTTCGCCGAACGAGAAGATCGCCTGGCCGAGCCGCGTGACGGGATCGAACCGCACGATGCGCTCGGGCGCCTCGCGCTGGCTGTCGAGCCGCTCGATGCGCTCGAAGATCGTGCGCTGCGTGGCACTCAGCGCGACGCCGGCCGGCAGCTTGCGGCCCCACACGCGCCACAGCGCCTGGCCGCCGACGTGATCGAGCCGCTCGATGCCGGACAGATCCCATTCGCTCACGCGCCCGGCGGCGATGCTCGCGATGCGGCGCGCCACGGCGCCGCGGTTGCGCGCGAGCGACAGCGCAGTCCACTGGCCGGTCAGGCGCACCGTCTGGCCCTGGCCGCCGGCGTCGACCGACAGGCCGGGAGGAGTCTCGAAGTCCAAGGGCAGGTTGTTTGCAAAAGGATGACAGCGGCCATTGTAGCGAACCGTCCGACGCCGCGACGTGAGGATTTCCGGCGCGGCGTCGGCGGCGCGGTGCGCAGCCGGGAGCATGGCGCCGGCCGGGACCGGCCCGAAGCCGCCGCCGGCCGCGGCCCGCTGCCGGCATCGCAACCTTTCATTGTTCCGTCACGTTTCCTTTCGATACTCTCACGCGCCGCACCTCAGGCCGTCGGCGCACCGCGCCGCCATTCGTGCGTACCTCGCGCTTCATAAAACAGAACACCGAACAGGACAACCGATGCGTCTCCCCCCGCTTTCCCGCCGCCACGTACCGGCCGCCGCCGCGCTCGCCAGCCTCGCCTTCGCCCTCGCCGGCTGCGGCGGCGACGACGTCACCGCCACGCCGCCGTCGCAGCCCGAGGCCCAGGCGCCCGTCGGCACGACGGCCACGCTCGCGCTGCTCGAGACGACCGACCTGCACACCAACGTGCTGTCGTACGACTATTTCAAGCTCGCCGCCGACAATTCGCTCGGCTTCGAGCGCGTGTCGACGCTGATCGCGCAGGCGCGCAAGCAGTACCCGAACACGCTGCTGCTCGACAACGGCGACACGATCCAGGGCACCGCGCTGTCGGACTACCAGGCGCTCGTGAAGCCGGTGGGCTGCGACCAGACGCTCGCGATCTACAAGGTGATGAACGCCGCGAAATTCGACGGCGGCGGGATCGGCAACCACGAGTTCAACTACGGGCTGCCGTACCTGTCGCAGGTGACCGGCAACACGTTCGAGGTCGACGGCCTGCCGGCGCCGGCCCAGCAGAAGAAGTGCGCGGGCCCGAACTTCCCGCAGGTGCTCGCGAACGTGATCAGCGCGAAGACCAACGCGCCGCTGTTCACGCCGTACACGATCCTCACGCGCACGGTGACGGCCACGACGCCGGACGGCAAGACGGTCAGCGCGCCCGTGAAGATCGGCATCATCGGCTTCACGCCGCCCGCGATCATGAACTGGGACAAGCGCTGGCTCGACGGCAAGGTCTATACGACCGGGCTGAAGGAGGCGGCCGAGAAGTACATTCCGGAAATGCGCGCGAAGGGCGCCGATCTCGTCGTCGCGATCTCGCACGGCGGTCTCGACAATGCCGCGTACTCGCCGACGATGGAAAACGGCAGCTGGTGGCTGTCGAAGGTGCCCGGCATCGACGCGATGCTGATCGGCCACTCGCACCAGGTGTTCCCGGACGCGAACAGCACGGTGTCGCAGTTCAACCTGCCGGGCGTCGACAAGGTCAAGGGCACCGTCAACGGCGTGCCGACCGTGATGGCCAACTACTGGGGCAAGCATCTCGGCGTGATCAAGCTCGGCCTGAAGTTCGACGGCAAGACGTGGGCCGTCGACAAGTCTCAGACCACCGTCGAGGCGCGGCCGATCCAGAACGCCGACAAGAGCTACGTCGCCGCCGACCCATCGGTCTCCGCCGCGATCGCGGCCGAGCACCAGGCGACGATCGACTACGTGAAGACGCCGATCGGCTCGACCGACTACCGGATGAACTCGTACTTCGCGGACGTCGGCGATCCGGGCGCGATCCAGATCGTCAACGAGGCGCAGGCCGACTACGTGAAGACCTACGTGCAGGCGAACCTGCCGCAATACGCCTCGCTGCCGGTGCTGTCGGTCAGCGCGCCGTTCAAGAGCGGCTTCGGCGGCGGCACCGACTACACCGACGTCGCGCCGGGCGCGCTCGCGATCAACAACGCCGCCGACCTGTACCTGTATCCGAACACCGTGTACGCGGTGAAGGTGAGCGGCGCCGACGTGAAGAACTGGCTCGAGACCGCCGCGAAGCGCTTCAACACGATCGACCCGACGAAGGCGACCGTGCAGCCGCTCGTCAGCACCTTCCCCGGCTACAACTTCGACATGTTCACGTCGGCCGATCTCGCCTATGAAATCGACGTCACGCAGCCGGTCGGCAGCCGCATCCGGAACCTGACGTACAAGGGTGCGCCGATCGACCCGAACGCGCAGTTCATCGTCGCGACCAACAACTACCGTGCGAGCGGCGGCGGCAACTTCCCGGGCCTCGACGGCAGCAAGACGATCTTCGCGTCGCCCGACGCGAACCGCGACGTGCTGATCGCGTTCATCAAGAAGCGCGGCGCGATCACGCGTGCGGCCGACGGCGCGCAGCGCAGCTGGCGCTTCACGAAGCTCGCGAGCTCGGTCGCGCACGTGCGGTTCGCGTCCGCGCCGAACCGCCTCGGCGACGCGACGGCGGCCGGCCTGACCGGCATCACGCAGGTCGCGGCCGACGACGGCTCGGGCAAGAACCTCGCGACCTACGAGATCGACCTCACGCAATGAGACACGCGATGCAACCGATCCGGACGATGCGGCCTGCCGAAACCGGCTTCGCCGCTGCCGCGCGGCGCGTGCTGCGCGCGAAGCTCCCGCCCGCCGCGCTGCTCGCGGCGGCGGCCGTGACCGTCGCGGCCGTCGTCGCGGCGACCGGCCTGCGCGGCGCCGGCCCCGCGCCGAGCGCCGCGCAACTCGACGAATGGCAGGCGATGGTCGCGCAGGCGACCGAGCCGCATGCGCTGGCCCAGTTGCGCACGCTCGCACGGCGCGGCTCGGCCGACGCGCAGACGGCGCTCGGCATCGCGCTCGTCGATGCGCACGAACCGGGGCTGCGCGACGAGGGGCGCGGCTGGCTGGAAACGGCCGCGGCGGCGCACGACACGGCTGACGCGCCGGCTGCACGGCGCGCGCAGCTGGCGCTCGGCAAGGCGTTGCTGCTCGGCAGCGGCGACCTGCCGAAAGACTATGTACGCGCACGCGCGCTGCTCGGCGCCGCGGCCGAACAGGGCGACCCGGCCGCCGCGTATTACCTCGGGCTGATCTACCGCAGCGGCTACGGCATCGCCGCCGACCCGGTGCAGGCCGCGCACTGGTTCGACATCGCATCGCGCGCGGACATCCCGGCCGCCGACTTCATGCTCGCGAACGCGTACCGCGACGGCAGCGGCGTGCCGCGCGACGATGCGCGCGCGCTCGCGCTGTATCGCCGGGCCGCCGAACACGAGCTGCCGGAAGCCGTACAGACGCTCGCGATGGCCTATCGCAACGGCGAACTCGGGCTTCGGCCCGACGCGGACGAATTCCACGCGCAGTGGATCGAGACCGCGCATGCGCTGAAACACCCGGTCGTCGCGCCGTGACGGCCGTTCGGCCAAGGGGCGTGCGAGCGCGACCCGGCCGAACGGTAGTGACGTCGCATGCTTGACGCGCGCGCCGCGTATCGATATCGGTCCCGCAACCGAGTCGGCCGCGCGGCGCCGGTGGCGCACCGGCTCTCATGTCGACCGGCCAGGGCCCGGCGCCGACGGGCAAGACGCCGCTCGCCCGCGAGATGACGCCCGAATACGACATCGAGATACCGGTGCGGACGAAGCAGCCGCACGGAGCCATGCCATGCCGCCCGGCGGGTTGCGCTCGCGCTCCGGCGCGCGCCAACGTCCCCTGTCGCTACAATAGGCGCCATGAACGCCCCCACCTCCTCCGACACGCCCGAATCCGGCGACGCGCACATCGCGCGCAACCGGCTCGAGGCGCACCTGGACGCCGCGCCGCGCGCGTGGCCGCTCGACATCGTCGCCGCCACCGGCTCGACCAACGCCGACGTCGCAACGCGGCTCAAGGCGCTGCCGCGCAGCGCGAACGCGCTGCCCGCGCCGCTCGTGCGCGTCGCGTTCGAGCAGACGGCCGGGCGCGGCCGGCAAGGCCGCCCGTGGTTCGCGCAGCCCGGCAATGCGCTGCTGTGCTCGGTCGGCTGCATCGTGCCGCGCGCCGTCGATGCGCTCGGCGGCCTCAGCATCGCGATCGGCGTCGCGCTCGCGGAAGGGCTGGCCACGCTGCCACTCGACGCCCGCATGCGCGTTGCGCTCAAATGGCCGAACGACCTGCTGCTGACGACCGACGACAACGGCACGCCGCACATCGTCGGCAAGCTCGCCGGGATCCTGATCGAAACCGTCTGGACCACCGCCGACGCCACCGCCGTCGTGATCGGCTTCGGCATCAACGTGCGCGGCGCGGAAGCCGTCGCCGCACAGGTCGACGCGCTGCGCGCGCGCGAAGCGACGCTCGCGAGCGGGCTGCCGCCTGCCGCGCTGTCGATCGCGTGCCCATCGGCGAACCTCACCGATACGCTCGCCGCGTCGCTGAACGCGCTCACGCCCGCGCTCGCACAATTCGGCGCCGACGGCCTCGCGCCGTTCCTGCCGCGCTGGCACGCGCTGCACGCGTACGCGGGCCGCGAAGTCGTGCTGCTCGAGCAAGGCGTCGAACGCGTGCGCGGCATCGCGACGGGCATCGATGCGACCGGCCAGTTGCTGCTCGACACGCCGAGCGGCGTGCAGACGATCGCGGCCGGCGACGTGTCGCTGCGCGAAGCGCAATGAGCGAACCGCACCTGCTGATCGACGCCGGCAACAGCCGGATCAAGTGGGCGCTCGCCGACGCGCGGCGCACGCTCGTCGACACGGGCGCGTTCGGCCACACGTGCGACGGCGGCGCCGATCCCGACTGGTCGCGCCTGCCGCGTCCGCGCGGCGCATGGATCTCGAACGTCGCGGGCGCCGACGTGGCCGCACGGATCGACGCGCTGCTCGACGCACGCTGGCCGGGCCTGCCGCGCACGACGATCCGCTCGCGGCCCGCGCAATGCGGCGTGACGAACGGCTATACGACGCCCGAACAGCTCGGCAGCGACCGGTGGGCCGGCCTGATCGGCGCGCACGCGGCGTTTCCGGGCGAGCATCTGCTGATCGCGACGTTCGGCACGGCGACGACGCTGGAAGCCCTGCGCGCGGACGGCCGCTTCACGGGCGGCCTGATCGCGCCGGGCTGGGCGCTGATGATGCGCGCGCTCGGCACGCACACCGCGCAGTTGCCGACGCTGACCACCGATATCGCCAGCGGCCTGCTCGCGTTCGCGCAGGCCGAACCGTTCCAGATCGATACGCCGCGCTCGCTGTCGGCCGGCTGCCTGTACGCGCAGGCCGGCCTGATCGAACGCGCGTGGCGCGATCTCGTCGACGCGTGGCAGGCGCCGGTGCGGCTCGTGCTGGCAGGCGGCGCGGCGGACGACGTCGCGCGTGCGCTGACGGTCCCGCATACGCGGCACGACGCGCTGATCCTGTCCGGGCTCGCACTGATCGCCGCGGACACGGCCGGCCGGGCAACGGCGCGGGATTGACGCAACGGCGCCGGCATCGCAGCGGGCGCGTGGCGATGCCGGCCGAACCGAAGCGGGCCTGCGCCCCGCCGACGACGCAGTACGCGCGGCGCCGCGCCAGCGGCCCGCACGAACGGTCGACGGAAGCTACGAAAAAGCCGGCCATGCGGCCGGCTCGACTGAACGACGTGAATCACGTCGATGACGACAAGGAGTTTCGACGATGCTGCGCTGGCTGATCGCTGTTCTCTTTCTCGCCAACATGCTCGCGTTCGTGGCGGCGCGCGGCGTGTTCGGGCCGCTGCCGGCGGCCGGCCCGCGCGAACCCGGCGTGCTGGCGCGGCAGGTGCGGCCGGACGCGCTGCGCGTGACGCCGCTCATGCGGGCGACCGACCAGCCCGTCGTCGGCGACCCGATCGCGGCGCCGGCCGTCACGACCGCACCGCTCCCGGCGTCCGCCCCGTGACGACACCGCGTCGCGCTCAGGGCCGTTGCGCGCGCACCTTCTTCAGCAACGCAGTGGTCGAGCGGTCGTGCTCGAACGGAATCGCCAGCGCCCGGCCGCCCCAGCCGCGCACGAGCGCGGATTCCGGCAGCGCGTCCATGTCGTAATCGCCGCCCTTCACGAGGATGTCCGGACGGACGGCCTCGATCAGCGATACGGGCGTCTTTTCCCCGAACGTCACGACCCAGTCGACGCTTTCCAGCGCCGCCAGCAGTGCCGCGCGATCCTCTTCGCGGTTGATCGGCCGGTCGTCGCCCTTGCCGAGCATGCGCACCGACGCATCGCTGTTCACGCCGACGATCAGGCAGGCGCCAAGCGCTTTCGCATCGGCGAGATACGTGACGTGACCGCGATGCAGGATGTCGAACACGCCGTTGGTGAACACGACGGGCGACGGCAGCGACGCGCGCAGCGCGACGAGGGCATCACGGGTGATCAGCTTGCGTTCGAAGGTGGCGGACATGATGGAGATCGGACGGAATGAACGACGGCGCGCGCGACGGCGGCGCCAGATAAAAAGCCCGCCGGACCGGCCGGGCGGGCTTCATGCAACGAACGCGACACGGTGCCGCGAGCCGGGCGCGAGCCAGACGCGACTCGCGCCGCCGCCGGCACCCGCCGGCCTCAGGCCGGCTGCGCGGCCGACGACGGGCCGCTTTCCGCCTGCAGGCGGCTGGTGACTTCCTTGCGGTAGCGGTTCAGCTCCTGCGCGGTCGCGAACGTGCGCTCGAACAGGATCGACAGGTTGTGCAGGATCCGCTCGAC
>NZ_LPDI01000084.1:0-730 GCF_001528895.1 Burkholderia sp. MSMB1078WGS
ACCCACGCCAAGCCCTGCGTACCAAGCCACTGCATCGCGCAGGAACTGCACGGCACTGCGCCTTGTCTCGTCTGGATGCATTGCCGTGTAGGCAATCCGGGCATGATCATCCACCGCGACGAACAGATACTCCCATCCAGCGCCATCGACCGTATCGCGCCGATTGCCGGTGACGCGATGGCCTGGACGCGCGATACGGCCGAGCTTCTTGATGTCGATGTGCAACAAATCGCCCGGTGCCTCGTGTTCGTAGCGCTGAACCGGTTCACGCGGTTGCAGGTCGCTCAACCGGGACAGTCCGGCACGCGCCAGCACGCGGCTGACGGTCGAGGCCGACACGCCCACCTGTCGGGCGATCTGACGTTGCAGCAAGCGTTGCTGGCGCAATTCCACGATCAACAAGGCAGTCGCCGGGGCGATGGCGCGTGGACAGCGAGCAGGCCTCGATGAGGCGTCAGCCAGTGCCGGCACGCCACCGGCCAGATAGCGCCCGAGCCATTTACGCACGGTCGGTGTTGTCACGCCGTGATCGGCCGTCGCTTGCGGCACACTCGAACCGGATTCGGTGATTTCCTGAACCATCTCGAGTCGACGCGCGAAAGTGAGTCGGGCATTCTTATGGGTGTTCATCCGGCTGGGTTCCTGGAAGGTTGGGTGTTTGGCGACTTCCAGTCTCCCAGACTCAGTCCGGATGAACCATCGATACAACCTATTGAAGCTTCACAGCTAG